>QHYA01000020.1 GCA_003223995.1 Acidobacteriota bacterium
TCTGATCGAGATGCACAAGCGCTGCCGCAACATCGACGAGCAGGCCCGGAGCATCGGTGAGGAGGCGAAGCTCGACACGCCGCTCAAAGACAACCCCGCGGAGCCGCAGTCCTACCAGGCCCTCGTCCGGGGGCTCGATGAGGTCCGGGGGGAGGTTGGATGTCTGATGGAGCGGGACGAGTTCGAGGAAGCGCTCCAGAAGCTGGCCCGGCTCAGGCCTGCTCTGTCGAGCTTCTTCGAGCATGTGCTGGTGATACATCCGGAACCCTCCGTCAGGCGGCAGCGTCTGGAGCTTGTCCGGCAGACTGCGAGTCTCATCGAGGGGGTCGCCGATCTCAAGCAGATCTCGATCTCGCGGCAGGAGATACAGGAGCGGCTGGCGCAGCTCGCGGGGCAGGCCGCGTCCTAGGCCGCATTATTCACGGGAGCCGCGAGCCGGATCGGACACCCTGGCAGGTGAGGTGCACAGGGGAGAGCCGGATCGAAAGGAGTGCGGGAAGAACGGGAGACGACATGACCGGTCAGAAACGGCTCTACTTCTTCGGCGATGGAAAGGCGGACGGCACCGCCGCCATGAAGGACCTTCTGGGCGGCAAGGGGGCCAACCTGGCGGAGATGACCAACCTCGGGCTGCCGGTCCCTCCGGGATTCACGCTGACAACGGCGGTCTGCGCCGAGTTCCTCTCGCACGGCGGAGTGCGTCCTGCCGGTCTGGAGGAGGAGATCGACGAGGCGCTCGAGTGGATGGACGGGGTCATCGGCGCGCGATTCGGCGACCCGGCAAATCCGCTGCTGGTTTCCGTGCGCTCGGGAGCACGCCGCTCGATGCCGGGCATGATGGAGACGGTGCTCAACGTGGGACTGACGAGTCGGACGCTTCCTGGGCTGATCTCGCGCACGTCGAACCCGCGCTTCGCGCTCGATGCCTACCGCCGTCTGATGATGATGTACGCCGATGTGGTCATGGAGAAGGCAGAAGGAATCGAACCTGATGAAGGCGAGGGAGTGCGGGCACGTCTCGAGAGGAAACTCGGAGATCTCAAGCGACGGCGCGGGGTTCTCGAGGACACCGATCTGACCGCCGAGGACCTGGAGCGGCTGATCGGCGAGTTCCACCGCATCATCCGCAAGACTCTGGGGCGTCCATTTCCCGATGACCCGAGAGAGCAACTGCTCGGCGCCATCGGGGCCGTTTTCCGCTCCTGGAACGGCAAGCGGGCGGTCGCCTACCGGCGCATCGAGGGGATCCCGGACGAGTGGGGGACGGCCCTCACGGTGCAGGCGATGGTGTTCGGAAACACGGGCGACCGCTCGGCCACTGGTGTCGCCTTCACTCGCAACCCCGCGACGGGAGAGAACCTGCTCTACGGCGAGTGGCTTCCCAACGCGCAGGGGGAGGACGTCGTGGCCGGGATCCGCACACCCCGGCCCCTGAGCCGCAGCGGCTCGCTCACCGGCGGAGATCGCCGCGGGCGCGGCGGCAAACCTCGCAGGTCGTCCTCGGCCCCGAGACGCCGGCCGGCCCGGCAACCGGAGCTGCCGGCGCTCGATGAGGCCATGCCCGAGCCGTACCGGCATCTCGTCGAGATCCGCCGCCGGCTGGAACGGCACTTCCGCGACATGCAGGACCTCGAATTCACGATCGAGGAGGGACGGCTCTGGATGCTCCAGACTCGTACTGGCAAGCGCAACGGCGTGGCCGCTATTCGGATGGCCGTCGAGATGGCCGAGGAAGGGCTCATCTCCAGGAAAGAGGCGATCCTGCGCGTTCGTCCCGAGCAGCTGGACGAGTTGCTGCACCCCCGGGTCGATCCTCGCGCCGAGGGGAAGGCGGAAGTCATCGCGCGGGGGCTGCCGGCCGGCCCGGGGGCGGGGGGCGGGGTCGTCGTGACGACGGCCGAGAAAGCGGAGAGCTGGGCGAAAAGAGGGAAGAAGGTCGTCCTCGTCCGCACCGAGACCTCTCCCGAGGACATCCAGGGGATGCACGTCGCGGAGGCGATCGTGACGGCAAAGGGGGGAATGACGAGCCATGCCGCGCTGGTGGCCCGCGGCTGGGGGAAATGCTGCGTCGTCGGCTGCTCGGAATTGGACATCGAGGCGAGAAAGGGGATCGTCCGCGCGGGACAGCGGACGCTGCACGAGGGCGATCCGATCACCGTCAACGGCACAAGTGGGACGGTCTTCGCGGGAGCGGTGCCGCTGCTCCCCTCAGACCCCCAGAGCAGTCCTCACTATCGTTGCCTGATGGGCTGGGCGGACGAGGTGCGCCGGCTGCGAGTGAGAGCCAACGCCGACCGGCCTGGAGACGCCGCACAGTCGCGCTCCTTCGGGGCCGAGGGGATCGGCCTGACCCGGACCGAGCACATGTTCTTCGACTCCCAGCGGATCCTGGCGATGCGCGAGATGATCGTCGCGGAGACCCCGGAGGAGAGGCGGAAAGCGCTGATGAGGCTGCTGCCGTACCAGAGGCGGGATTTCGAGGGAATCTTCCGGGCGATGGCCGGACTCCCCGTGACGATCCGCTTCCTCGACCCTCCGCTTCACGAGTTCGTCAATCTCGACAGCAAGCAGACGGCCGCTCTCGCGCGCGTCCTGAAGGTCCCGCCTAGCAAGCTGGCCGCCAGGATCGCCCAGTTGCACGAGCAGAACCCGATGCTCGGTCATCGCGGCTGCCGTCTCGGAATCACCTATCCCGAGATCAGCGAGATGCAGGCGCGGGCGGTATTCCAGGCCACGGTGGCGCTTCGCCGGAAGAAGATCGAAGCGATCCCCGAGATCATGATCCCGCTCGTCGGGACGGTGGCAGAGCTGGCCGACCAGGAGCGGATCGTCCGGCGCGTGGCGGCGGAGGTCCGCGATCAGTCGGGAATCGACTTCCCTTACACGGTCGGGACGATGATCGAGATCCCACGCGCCGCTCTGACCGCAGATCAGATCGCCACTCGGGCCGAATTCTTTTCCTTCGGGACGAACGATCTCACCCAGACGACCTACGGCTTCTCCCGGGACGACATCGGCTCCTTCCTGCCGCAGTACCTCGCCCGCGGGATCCTTCCGGCCGATCCGTTCCAGACGATCGATCGGCAGGGAGTGGGAGCGCTGATCCGGACGGCGATCAAGAAAGGGAGGCGGATCCGACCCGACCTGAAGGTCGGCATCTGCGGCGAGCACGGGGGAGACCCCGCCTCGGTAGAGTTCTTCCACCAGGCAGGGCTCGACTATGTCTCCTGCTCCCCCTACAGAGTCCCTGCCGCGCGGCTCGCTGCGGCGCAGGCCGCCCTTGGGGACGAGGAGTCAGGCAGGGAGAAGGAACCCGAACGGCAGAAGGAGCGCGAACGGCAGAATGAACTGGTCCACCACGGGGGAGTGGCGTGAAGATCCTGGTTCTCTCCCGCCGGCGCAGCCTGTATTCGACGCGTCGCTTCGTGGAAACCGCCCGCCGAATGGGACACCGGCCTATGGTGGTCGATCCGCTCAACTGCTTCCTCGTGTGCGGCGCCAGCAACCCCTCCGTCTATCACAAGAACTCTCACAAGCGCCTGGACGACGTGGATGTCGTCCTTCCCCGCATCGGGGCCTCCATCACCGAATACGGCCTGGCCGTGGTGAATCACTTCGAGGCGCTCGGCGTCCCCGTGGTCAACGGCGCGCAGGCGATCGCGCAGTCCCGCGACAAGCTCCGCAGCCTTCAGATCCTGGCACAGCACCGAATCGACATACCGAAGACCGTGATGGCCCGCACTCCGGCACAGATCGAGCGGGCCTTGCAGGAGGTCGGGGGGCCGCCCGTCGTCCTGAAGCTCGTGCAGGGGACTCAGGGGATTGGCGTCATGCTCGCCGAGACCCAGTCCGCCCTCGAAGCGATCCTCGACACGCTCTGGGGGCTGGGGCAGAACATCTTGATCCAGGAGTTCATCCCGGAATCGCGTGGCCGCGACATTCGCGCGATGGTGGTGGGGGGAAAGGTCATCGCCGCGATGAGGCGCATCGCCCGGGTCGGCGAGTTCCGCTCGAACATCCACCGAGGAGGGGAGGGGCGGGTCCTCCTTTTGCCGGCGGAGTACGAGAGGGTGGCGGTGGAATCGGCGCGGGTCACCGGGCTCACGCTGGCGGGGGTGGACATGCTCGAGTCCCGGGTCGGGCCAAAGGTCATCGAGATCAACTCTTCCCCCGGCTTCGAGGGATTGGAGGCGGCCACCCGCCTGGACATCGCGCGGCTGATCCTGAATTTCGCGGTCGAGTATTCCGCCCACCGACGGCAGTCCCGTGCCCGCGCGTGAATCCTCCTGGCAAAAAGCCGGGACGGGCGAGCTGGTCATCGGCGGCCGGAAAATCAAACCGGGAGAGACCCAGGAGATCCTGCTCAAGATCAGCGAGTTTTACACCTCCAACCCGGTCAACATTCCTCTGACCGTTATCCGCGGCCACGAGCCCGGCCCATCGGTCTTCCTGACCGCGGCGATCCACGGCGACGAGCTGAACGGCGTGGAGATCGTCCGGAGCGTGATCCAGGAGCTGGACCACAACAAGATCAACGGGACGCTGCTGTGCCTTCCGGTCGTGAACCGATTCGGCTTCCTGACCCACTCGCGGTACCTTCCCGATCGCAGGGACCTCAACCGGCACTTCCCGGGAGAACCGCGAGGCTCCTCCGCGGACCGCATTGCGGCGATCATCTTCATGCAGGTCGTCGCCAATGCGGATTACGGCATGGACTTCCACACCGCGGCTGTCGGGCGGACGAACCTCCCGCACCTGCGGGCGGACCTGTCGCGGCGGGAAGTGCGAAGGCTCGCGCGGGCCTTCGGCACGGAGGTGATCGTGGACAAGCCGGGTTCGCCGCAATCCCTTCGGGCGGCAAGCGTGGCCGCGGGAGTTCCGGCGATCCTCTACGAGGGGGGGGAGACGTTCCGCTTCCAGAGGCGGAACATCAGAAAGGGCATCGCCGGCTCCTACAACGTTCTTGCCGCCCTGGGCATGCTGCCGATCCCGCCGAAGGAGCCCAAGCTCCAGGTCATCGTCAAGAAGACGGAATGGGTGCGGGCGGAGCGAGGAGGGATCCTCGATCTCATCGCGCAGCCTGGGGAACTCGTTTACGAGCACGAGGAGTTGGCCGTCATCGAGAACCCCTTCGGCCGCGAAGTCTCGACGGTCGTGGCGCCCTTCACCGGGCTCGTCCTGGGGACCACGACGCGTCCGATGGTCAGCCCCGGCGACGCTATCTGCCATCTCGCCAAGCTCGACCGGACCCTCGCGACGGTTGAGAAACATCTCTACATCACGGCCTCAGGCCGCCGCCGCATCCCCGTCGACGTCTGAGTGGTCTCGAGGACCCGCCCGGCCCTCCTCCGCCCGGCCGGCACCAGTCGGCCCGGCGGCCGCCGGCCAGCCGATCTTGACCTGCCCCGTTTCGGCACGTAAAATCTCTAACTGTATCAATGACTTACAAAAGGAGCGATGCTTGGATTTCCGCCTGACCGAAGAGCAGGATCTGATCCGGAAGACGGTCCGGGAATTCGCCGAGACCGAGATCGCCCCCAAGGTCCAGGAATACGACGAGAAGCAGCAGTTTCCCCTCGATATCATCAAGAAGCTTGGCGAGATGGGCTTTCTCGGCATCATCTTCCCGGCGGAGTACGGCGGCGCGGGGATGGGAACGCTGGAGTACGTCATCGTCATCGAGGAGCTGTCGAGGGTGGACGGTTCGGTCGGCCTTTCGGTCGCCGCGCACAACTCCCTCTGCGCTGGGCACATTTACATGACCGGGACCGAGGAGCAAAAGCGGCGTTACCTCGTGCCTCTCGCCTCGGGCAAGAAGATCGGCGCCTGGAGCCTGACGGAGCCGACCGCCGGATCGGATGCCGGGGGCACTCGCTCGACCGCAATCCGCGACGGGAAGGACTGGGTCCTCAACGGAGCGAAGACTTTCACCAC
>QHYA01000021.1 GCA_003223995.1 Acidobacteriota bacterium
TGAGAAAGAGGTAGAAGGCCGAAACGCAGGCGGTCAGGGCAGGGACCACGACCCAACGCCTCGTCCGCCGCGACAGCAGCAGGGCTGCTCCGATCGACCCGCCGGACATCAGACCGAACGGCGCCGCGTAGCCGAGGAATGACGAGGCGTGGACCGGGTCCCACCTCATCGCCACGAACGCGACGATGACGATCGGGACAAGCAGCGCCAGTCCCGCGCCCCACTCCAGCCTGGTCAGGCGCTCGGCGGGAGGATCTTCCGCCCCCGGCTCCGACCAGCGCTGCCACTCCCGAGCCAGGTAGAGCGCCGCCGCCGGCATGACGGGAAGGATGTAGGTCGCTAGCTTCCCCTTGCCGAGCGAGAAGAAGATGATCACTCCCGCGATCCACATCCAGAGAAAGACCCCCAGCCTGTCGGTGCCGCTTCCCCTTCGCCTCCAGCCGGGAAGGAGATACCGCTTGATCCCCGTGAGGTAGACCGGAAGCAGGAAAGCCGACCACGGGAAGGCGGCGAATCCGATGATGACGAAGTAATACCAGGCCCCCTGAGGGTGCTCCAGACCGGTCGAGACGTAGCGCTCGACCGTCTCGCGGAATGCCACCTTCGCGAAGGTCCCGTACCCCACGCGATGAACAACGAGGACAAACCAGGGGGCCGCCATGGCGGCAGCGATCGCCCCCACCGCCAGGATTCTTCTCCATCTCGTGAAAGGCTTCCCCTCGCGCAGGGCGAGATGGTACGCGGCGATGACAATCGCGGGAACCAGCACGCCGACCGGACCCTTCGCCAGAAGGGCTGCCCCCAGCAACAGCCCCATGGCGGCCGAACCCGCCCTTGCTCCGATACGCCCGCTATCGACGAGGTAGTACAGAAACAGCGAGCCGCAGACGAACAGCGCCAGCGTCATGTCGATGATCGCCATACGCCCCGTGACGAAGGCCAGCGGACAGGTGAGGAGGATGGCTCCGGCACGCAGGGCGACGCTCCAGCCGCACTCCAGCCTGGCGAAGGCCACGAGCGCGGCCAGCAGCGCGAGAGACGCGAAGGCCGAAGGCAGCCGGGCGGCGTACTCGCTCACGCCGAGGAGCTTGAAGGCGGCAATGTGCTCCCAATGAAGGAGCGGAGGCTTCTTGAGGCGCGGCTCGCCGTTGAAATAGGGGACGGCATAGTCCGCCCTCTCGATCATCTCCCGTGATGTCTCGGCAAAGCGCGCTTCGTCCGGGTCGAGCAGCGCCATCCGGCCGAGCTGGAAGAAGGCGAGAGTCACCCCGAGCGTGCCGAGAGCGAGGATCGACAGCCAGCGTGTCAACATCAGTCCTTCTCGAACCGGCATCTTACGCGCGATTCCCCTGGCATCGCCATCAACGCTATGCTTGCCCTCTTTCGAGCGGAGGCGCGGCGCGGACGTGCGGCCGGCGCAAATGCATTGGAGATACCTTTGAGCTGCAAAGAGGGCCTCTCCTGGCTGTACGGCCTCCAGAAGCTCGGCATGAAGCTCGGTCTGGAGAACAGCCGCGACCTCTGCGCCATTCTCGGCCACCCGGAGCGCTCGTTCACCTCGATTCTCGTCGCCGGCACCAACGGCAAGGGCTCCGTCGCCGCCATGCTGGAGTCGATCCTCCGCGCCGCGGGCCTCGCGACAGGTCTCTACACTTCGCCCCACCTTGTCCGGCCGGAGGAACGGATCCGCATCGGCGGGCGGGACATCGAGCCAGGCCCATTCGATGAATCTCTCCAGCGCGTCCGGCAGGCCATCGACCGGAGCCTGGGAGGCCCGGAGCTTTCCCGTCACCCGACGTTCTTCGAGGTCCTCACGGCAATGGCGTTCGATGCCTTCTCACGCGCCAGGGTCGAGGTGGGCGTGCTGGAGGTCGGTCTCGGAGGGCGCTTCGACGCCACCAACATCGTCGATCCCGCGCTGTCGATCGTCTGCGGGGTCGATCTCGACCATCAGGAGCAGCTCGGCTCCGATCTGGCCTCGATCGCCCGGGAGAAGGCAGGGGTGTTCCGGTCGGGGCGACCCGCCTTGATCGGAGAGGAGAAGGCCGAAGCTCGCGAGCAGCTCGAGAGAATCGCGCGCGGCGTCGGCTCTCGCGCCCTCTTCGTCTTCCAGGAGACCCTCCCCACGGTCGTCGATGACGGCCTGAGGCTTCCGGATGAAGGCGGCGGGTGGCTGGAGCTTGACCTCGACTCGCCGGCGCGCTCGTACCGGCGGCTGCGGGTCCCGCTGCCAGGCCGCCATCAGGCCCGAAACGTCGCCCTCGCTGTCCGCGCGGCGGAGGTCCTTGCGGAGGAGCGGGGCTTCGCGCTGCAGGAAGGAGCCATCCGGCGCGGCCTGGAATCGACCCGATGGGCGGGCAGGCTGGAGTGGGTCGCCGGCTCGCCGGCCCTCCTGCTCGATTGCGCCCACAACCCCGCGGGCGCGGCGGCCCTCGCGGCAGCTCTCCGGCGGATCGGTCCACGCCGATGCGTCCTGCTTTTTGGGGCCATGCAGGACAAGGACTTCGCCGGAATGGCTCGCGAGCTTGCCGGCTGCATGCGGGCGGTCGTTGCCACACGAGCGAAGATCGACCGGTCGGCAGATCCCGAGGAGGTGATCGTCCCCTTCCGCGAGGCCGCTTCCGGAGAGCCTGCGGTGGCCGTTGCAACCGTCGCTGCGGCGCTCTCCAGCGCCCGCTCCCTCGCGGGCCCGTCGGGGATCGTTTGCGGCGCCGGGTCGATCTACCTCGTCGGAGAGATCAAGGGGCTGCTCGAGGCCGGACAACGCCGCTGAGGGGGAGTGCGCTCGCGCGCCACGGAGGTTGTTGCCTGCGGCGGATCGCCGTAAACTGACCGCTCGAAACTGGACTGCACCAGCACAGGTCGAAAGCCCGCGAGCACGACAGGAAATCCATTGAGAACGACGAACAGGATGGACAGGAGCCTTTCTCTGATCGCGCCGCCTTGCCTGCTCGCGGCGCTGCTGGCGGGAGGCTGCCGGGTCCAGGAGGGGCAGAACCGCGGGCATCATGCCTCCCTGACGGGAGCCTCCGAGGCGGCGGTTCCGGCCACATCCTCCAGCATCCGGTTCGTCGAGGAGGCGCGGGCCCGCGGCATCGATTTCGTCCAGTTCAATGGCCGCAGCGAGGAGAAGTTCTTCGTGGAGGTCCTCGGCTCCGGCGCGATCTTCTTCGACGCGGATGGCGACGGGGACCCCGATCTCTACCTGCTGAACCAGACGGCCATCGTCGGAAAGGCTCCCGATCCCCCGCCGCACAGCGTCTTCTATGTCAACGACGGGACGGGGCACTTCATCGACGCCACGGGCCGGTCGGGGCTTGGGGATGCGGGCTACCAGCTCGGCGTGTGCGGGGCGGACATCGACAACGACGGCGACATCGATCTCTACGTGACGCGCTTCGACGGGGCCAACGCGCTCTACAGGAACAACGGCGATCTCACCTTCACGGACATCGCGGAACAGGCGGGCGTGGCGGGGATCGTCGCAACGGATTCCTCCTGCGCCTTCGCCGACGTGGACGGCGACGGCTTCGTGGACCTCTATGTCGCGAACTACGTGGACCATACTCGCGAGCACAACATTCCCTGCTACCGGAGGTTGAAGGCGACGGGAGAGAGGGTCCGCGAGTACTGCACGCCCCGCCATTACAACCCCGTCCGCGACATCCTCTACCGCAACCGCGGAGACGGGACCTTCGAGGACATCACGGAAGCGAGTGGGATCTCGTCGGCGCTGGGCCGCTCTCTGGGAGTGGCCTTCGCCGACGTTGACAACGATGGAGACCAGGACCTGTATGTCGCATGCGACAGGACTGCGAGCCTGTTCTACGAGAACCTCGGTGGGGGAAAGTTCCGCGAGGCGGCCTCCCGAAGCGGCGTGGCCCTCTCGCAGGACGGGGTGGAAGAGGCGGGGATGGGAGTGGCCTGGGGGGACTACGATAACGATGGATGGCTCGACCTCGTGAAGACCAACTACGAGGCCGAGATGAACAATCTCTACCGGAATCTGGGGGGACTTCGGTTCGCCGAAATGACGGGGCCCCTGGGCACCGGAGAGCCCTCCTTCAAGTACCTGGCGTGGGGGACCGGCTTCTTCGATGCCGACAACGACGGCGATCTGGATCTGTTCGTCGCCAATGGGCATCTCCGGAAGGACCTTGACCTCTACGAGAACAACAAGGGAGGCCTTGCGGGATACGAGCAGTACAACCTCATGTTCGAGCAGGTGGACGGCAAGTTCATCTCGCTCGGGGAAGCGGCCGGCCCGGCCCTCGTCATCCGCAAGGTCAGTCGCGGCGTCGCCTGGGCCGACATCGACGGCGACGGCGACCTGGACTTCATCATCACCAACCTTCACGAGCGCCCCGATCTCTGCGTGAACGTCTCCCCTTCGCCCGGCCACTGGCTCGAGGTCAAGTGCGCCGGGACGAAGAGCAACCGCAGCGGCATCGGCGCGCGGCTGACCGTGGAGAGCCCGCAGGTCCCCGGCAGGAAGCTTGTCCGGGAGATCAATTCGGGACAGTCGTACCTCTCCCAGAGCGATCTGACCGCGCACTTTGGCCTCGGCAGCATGACCACCGTGCCGCGGCTGACGGTCCGCTGGCCTTCCGGCCTGGTCGAGTCGTTCGAGAATCTTCCCGCCGACAGGATCATGATGGCGACGGAAGGAAGGGGCATCCGGCCTCTGTCACCGGAGAGAGGGCCGCGAGCCTCGACATCGCGATAGCGGGCCCCGCTTGGACCCCGCTCTGCGCTTTCGGCTCCTCTGGGCGGCGCTTCTAGCCGGAGCTCTCACGGCTGCATTCTTCTCCCAGAGATCCTGTCGCTCCGGCGAGCAGAGGGAGGTCGACTTGCCGCCTGTTTCTCTCATCGAACCGAAGGGGATACACCCGGGCCCGCCCGCCCTTTTCCGCTGGGAAGCGGTGAGCGGAGCGACCCTCTACCGTCTGACCC
Organism: Acidobacteriota bacterium; assembly: GCA_003223995.1. Taxonomy (GTDB): domain Bacteria; phylum Acidobacteriota; class Polarisedimenticolia; order QHYA01; family QHYA01; genus QHYA01. The sequence goes on from QHYA01000021.1 coordinate 4,954, forward strand.
TGAGCGACCAGGACACCGTCTGGCCGCTCGCTCTGCGGGAATCGCGGACGACCGCGTACACTTTCTCGGAGGAGGAGCGCCGGGCTTTCTCGGCCCCGCGGAGATACTCCTGGCAGATCGAAGCCTTCAGGGAAGCCGCGAAGGGGCCGATCGCGCGCGGAGAAGCGTTCTTCGCGATCGCCGGCGCCGCCGCTCCCGCCCGCCCCTGACCTAACCCTCGGCCATGGCCCCCCTTTCCGCTCGCCGTCGCTCTTTCAGCAGTCTCATCCGTTCACGGGGAGCGGGAGTCGGAGGGGACGGAGTCCCGTTGCTGCGGAAGAGCGCGGCATAGATGGGCCGGCCGAGCCGCAGGTACTTCGCCTGGTAGGAAGTCAAAGGCTCGTCGGGGGTTCCGAATTCTTCCGCGGTAGGCTGGGCGGCATCCAAAAGACCGCTCTCGCCGGCCAACCGGACGATCTGCTCGAAATACTCCTCGACATCCGTGGCCATTCGCAGCTCTCCTCCGGTCATGAGAGCCCGCGCGAGATCGGCGATGAAATCGGGCGTGAAGATGCGGCGCTTCTTGTGACGGGCTTTCCACCACGGGTCCGGGTAGTAAACATGGAAGGCGGCAACCGAAGCCGGCGGGATGCGCGCCCAGAGGATCTCGACTGCGTTGGCTCGCAGAAGCCGAAGGTTCCTCAGACCCCTTCGCACGGCTCGCTCCGCGCAGACCCGCAGGTGCGAGACGCGCCGCTCGATGCCCAGGAAGTTCCGCTCCGGCCGCCGGGCCGCCTCGGTGAGCAGGAAGCGTCCCTTGCCGCTTCCGATCTCTATCTCGACCGGCGCCGGGCTGGAGAACAGTTCTTCCCAGCGCAGTAGCCTCTCCCCCTCCCGGACAACCAGATCGTCGATGTCTTTCTCCCCGATCGGAAACCTGGGCCTTCGCATGCGCCATCCTACAGCCTTTCCTGCCTGGCGCCATGGAGTTGCCAGAATGGGACAAAGGATAGCCTCAGAAGCTCACGATAGATTGCCGCGACGGGAAGGTCGCGCTCGTAGCCTTTTTTGCGGGCGGGAAGAGCGGGCAGAAACCTCTTGACAGGCGCGGAGGCGGGGTATAAGTTGGCCAGGTTATAGGCGTTAGCGCTTCCCCCGCATCAAAAAATGTCGCCAGAGAGAAATTCCATCCTGAGTGTCGGAATGCGAGGGTTTCCCTCCCGTGAGGATCTCATTGCCGGGCTCGTCTCTTCTCCAGAAGCCCTCGGGGAGGGCTTCTGTCTTGTTTGCAAGTCAATCCCGCTGGGGCAGGATCGAAGGATCGATCTTCTGGGAGTAGATAGGTCCGGCGACCCTGTTCTCGTCGTCGCGTCCCTCGGCCCCAGCGAACCCTCATTGCTGGAGGTTCTCGATCTTGCCGCCTGGGCAGAGGATGCAGAAGCTTTACTCCGGAGCTTGATTCCGGGCTCTCGGGGAGACGGTCGCGGAAAGCCCCGGATTCTATTTCTCGCGGGCGACTTCAGCCAACGCCTGCTTCGCCTTTCGAGCTTGCTGAGGCGCGAGAGGATCGAGTTGGTCCTCTACCGTCCGGTCTCGCTCGGGACGGAGAGCGGTCTGCTCCTTGAAAACCTCTCGACCGCGGAGGCAGGGGCCGCTCGTTGCCCGAGCGCTTCTCCCCTTTCCGCGCGACAGACCCTCGCGGCCGACGCGCGATTGACGATGCAGGAAATCGAGGAACTTTCACGGCCCCTCCGATCGGCCGGGGGTTAGCGTCGAGGCGATGCGCGTGAATCGTCCTGCTACGGGAAGCCCGCAAGGCGCCTCACGGCGTTCCCTGGGGCGTGGTTTCTCCGAGCTTGGAGGCAGATCCCTGCGCCAGTATCTCGGTCAGTCCGATCCGATAGCTTCGTGGCATCCGGAGGGGGATCAGGCAGCTGCCGCGAGGCGAAGGTACGGCGCAATCGCCATCGCCAGCGGCAAAGGGGGGACCGGAAAAACCACGGTCGCGGCAAACCTCGCCACTCTTCTCGGCGGCTCGGACCTGAGAGTGTTGCTCATCGATGCCGATTTTGGCCTTGCCAATCTCCACTTCCTGCTCGGTTTGCAGCCAAAGACCAGCCTGGCGCGACTGCTTCTCGGAGGGCTCGG
>QHYA01000022.1 GCA_003223995.1 Acidobacteriota bacterium
TGGCGCTGGTCCGGGAGACCCGCGACCTCGACGGGCTGCCCCACGGTGAGCTGGACCTGAACTTCCTCGGTGTCCCCGCGATGATCAACCCGCGCACTGTCGCCCTGCGCAGCCTGACCCCAGGAGCCGAGCTGGCGGTCCTCGAGCAGAACTACGAGTTCGATCTGACAAGCCCCTCCAGGCTGCTGGAGAAGTACCTCGGCCAGGAGCTGGAGCTCGTGGAGACCGACCAGAACCTCAACGACCGGACGACGCGCGCGACCTTGCTCTCGACCAACGGCGGGAATGTTTACCGCTCCGGCGGGAAGATCCTCGTGGGACACCCCGGCCGGATCGTCCTGCCGAGCCTGCCAGAGGGGCTTTACAGCAAGCCCGCCCTCGTCTGGCGGCTGTCGAACTCGGGCCCTTCGGCGCAGCAGATCGAGGCCTCGTACCTGACGGAAGGTCTGTCATGGTCCGCCGATTACGTAGCCGTCGCTGACCCCGGGACAACGCGGGCCGACCTGACCGGCTGGGTCACGCTGGACAACCACTCGGGAGCTTCCTACCAGGCGGCCCTGCTCAAGCTCATCGCCGGCGAAGTGCAAAGGGTGACCCAGGTCTTGCGGGAGATGGCGGTCCAGGAGGGAGCGGCGGCCGCGAGGCCCCCATCGTTCGCCGAGCAGCCCTTCTTCGAATACCACCTCTATACGCTCGACCGCCGCACCGACATCCACGAGAACCAGACGAAACAGCTCCGCCTGCTCGAGGCGCACCGGATCCCGATCGTGAAGAAGCTGATGCTGGCGGGCGATGCGAGCCAGTTCCGCGGCCGCTTCGGCACGATCGTCGAGAACCTTCCGGTCAGCGTCGTGGTCGAGATGCGGAACGCGAAGGAGGCGGGACTCGGCATCCCGCTGCCGGCGGGCGTCGTCCGCCTCTACCAGCAGGACCGCGACGGCGCGCAGCAGTTCGCGGGGGAGGACAGGATCCAGCACACTCCCCGCGACGAGACCTTGAAGCTCCGCATGGGCTCCGCCTTCGATGTCGTCGCGGACCGGATCCAGACGGACTGGAGGAAGATCAATGTCCTTCCCTACGATGCCGAAGCGGCCTTCGAGATCAGAATTCGCAACCACAAGGACTCCCCCGTGACGGTGCTGGTGCGCGAGGCGCTTCCCCACGCCGAGTGGAAGCTGCTGGAGCAGACCCCGGAGGGAAAGAAGGTGGACGCGCGGACACTGGAGTTCGAGGTGCCGGTTCCCGCCAACGGCAAGGCGACTGTCCGCTACAGGGTGGCCTTGAAGATGTGAGGCGCTCGCTGGCCGTCTGGTCTCGTCTCGGGCGATCCCCCGCCGCAGCCGGCCGAAGGCCCCCGCCGCCCTGGATGGTTTTCGTCGGCGAAAGAATGAAACGGGTTATCGACGGCTGGACTCGCGCCGGGCGGGCTCCGGTCGTATCATCTCCTCGTGAACGAAACCGCTTCCGAGCGCCTGCTGACGGTCGAGGATCTCTACTCGCTGCCCGATGACGGCATCCTTTACGAGCTGCAATGCGGTTGTTTGCTGTCAGAACCCTTGCCGGGGGGACGTCACGGCAGAATCGCCGCACGGATCGTCACCCTGCTGAGCGGCCACGTCGTGGCTCGACGGCTGGGGGTCGTCTATGCCAACGATACGGGCTACGTCCTGGCCCGTTCTCCCGACACCGTCCGGGGACCGGACGTTTCCTTCGTTTCACAATCTCGCTTCGAAGCGATCGGGGACGTGGCGACGGCCGTTCCCGGCCCCCCTGATCTCGCGGTCGAGGTGATCTCCCCGAGCAACAGCCCCAGTCAGATCCACGCCAAGGTGGCCGACTATCTCGCTGCGGGCACGAGGCTCGTCTGGGTCGTGGACCCCGAGCGGCGTCGCGTCACCATCCACCGTTCTCTGCTGTCTCCGCGGCTTCTCGGGACCGCCGACACGCTCGATGGCGAGGATGTTCTGCCCGGTTTCTCCGTCAAGGTATCCGAGCTGTTCGAGATCTGAGAGCGCTCGTATCCGCTCTCCGCAGCTCAGCCGATGATGACTCGCAGAAACCGGCGCTTGCCGAACTTGAGCAGGTGCACGGCGGGGCGGGAAGCGTCGAGGGTGGCCGGTTTCTCCTCCACGCGCGTCCCGTCCACGTCCAACCCTCCCTGGCGGATCGTGCGGAGGGCGTCGCTGGTCGACTTCACCAGGCCCGCGTCGACGAGCAGCCTGGGGAGCCAGATCGGCTCGGAGGAACAAGAACGGCGGATCTCGGGCAGCTCGGCCGGGACCTCGTGCTGGCTGAAGACCCTCCGCCACTCCTCTCCGGCCCGCTCGGCTTCCTCCGCTCCGTGGAAATCGGAGACGATGCGGCGAGCCAGCTCGGCTTTCATTTCCTTCGGATGGCGGCGGCCCGATGCCACCTCTTTTCCGAACCCCTCCACCTCCTCGGCGCTCAGCTCCGTCAGCAGCGCCCAGTAGCGCCACATCAGCTCGTCGGAGATCGACATGAGCTTGCCGAACATCTCCAGGGGCGGCTCCTGGATCCCCACGTGATTGCCGAGGGACTTCGACATCTTCTCGACCCCATCGAGCCCCTCGAGCAGAGGCGTGGTCATCACGACCTGCGGTTCCAGGCCGTAGGCGGGCATCACGTCCCGACCGACGTTGAGATTGAAGAGCTGGTCGGTCCCTCCCAGCTCCACGTCGGCCTTCAGGTGAATGGAGTCGTAGGCCTGCGCGAGGGGATAGAGGAACTCATGCAGGGAGATCGGCTGGCCCGACTCGAAACGCTGGCGAAAATCGCGCCGTTCGAGCATCCGCGCGACGTTGTACTGCGCCGCCAGGAAGATCCAATCGGAAGAACGCAGCCCGTCCAGCCATTCGCTGTTGAACACGACCTGCGTCCTGGACGCGTCGAGGATCTTGAAGGCCTGCTCGGTGTACGTCCTGGCGTTCGCTTCGATCTCGCTCGTCGAGAGGGGGGGGCGCGTCTTCGAGCGCCCAGACGGATCGCCGATGCGTGCGGTGAAGTCCCCGATCACCAGGAAGCCCTCGTGCCCCATCTCCTGGAAAGCTCGCATCTTCCTCAGGACGACGGTGTGGCCCAGGTGGATGTCGGGGGCCGTCGGGTCGAGCCCGAGCTTGAGGCGCAACGACGCCCTGCTCTCCCGGCGCTGCGCGCCCGGGGGCCCAGGGTCGGCGGCGACTCCTCACCTTCGGCTGAGAGCATCCGGCGCGCTCGGCGCGGGATTATAGCAACCCCTTCTCCTTGAGACTGACGAAGCCCCGAGCGCTGACGATCAGGTGATCGTAGAGCTCGATTCCGATCAGCTCTCCGGCCCGCCGGACCGACCGGGTGAATTCCACATCGTCCACCGACGGCGTCAGCGATCCCGATGGATGGTTGTGAACGAGCACGAAGCCGAGCGCGAGGTGCTGGATCGCCGGGTAGAGGATCTCGCGGGGGTGGGTGCGCGTGGTGTTCAGCGAACCGATCGTGATCGTCTCCTTCGCGAGCAGGCGATTCTGAGCGTCGAGGTAGAGAGCGACAAGGTGCTCCTTGCGCGCGCGGCGCAGCTCGGGCACGAGGACGTGGGCATCCTGGGGGCGGGCCACCTTCGGAGGCTCCTCCTCGTCGGCCCGGCGCATCCGGCGCGACAGCTCGAAGATCGCCGCGAAGCGGCAAGCGAGAGCCGACCCGATGCCGGAAGTCTCCCGCCACTGGGCCAGCGTGAGGTTGGGCAGCCGCTCCAGGCCGTGGCGGCGGAGGATCTTCTCGGCCAGCCGCATCACCCCCTCCTGTCTCGTCCCGGATCCGATGATCAGGGCGAGAAGCTCGCCCGCGTTCAGCGCGGCCGCTCCGCGCCGGAGCATCTTCTCTCGGGGCCTGAGGGCGGGGGGAATCTCGACGATTCGGGGGCAGTTCGACGGGCGTGGAGAGATCGCGGGTTCGGCCATCGGCCTTCTCCTTCGCGACCCCCGCTCTGGAAAGACTCGAAAAAAGGCCCCGAGCCTACTGGCCCGACGCGCCGTCGACCGAGACGAACACCCGCCGGCCGACCACCCTCAGGCGTCCCTCGAAGAAAAGCTTCACGGCCTCCGTGTAGGCCCGATGCTCCTGCTCGAGGATCCTCTCCGAGAACGTCTCTACCGTGTCTTCATCGAGCAATGGAACGCTGCACTGGAGGATGATCGGACCATGATCGACCCGCTCGTCCACGAAGTGGATCGTGCAGCCGGAGAGGCGGACGCCGTAATCGAAAGCCTTTTCCTGGGCGTCGAGGCCCGGGAAGGCCGGCAGCAGGGACGGGTGGACGTTCATCACCCGACCGCGCCACTCTCTCACGAACCACGGAGAGAGGATCCGCTTGTAACCCGCCAGGCAGATGAGATCGACCTTGCGGGCCGACATGATCGCGTGGATCCGCTTGTCGTGCTCCTCGCGGCTGCGGCTGGCGCGGTGGTCGATGACCTGAGACTCGATCCGCCGCACCCGGGCCTTCTGCAGGCCAGGGGCGTCCGGCTCGTTCGAGACCACGATGCCGACTTCGGCCGGAAAGTCTTCCCTCTTGCAGGCGTCGGCGATGGCCTCCATGTTCGAGCCGCGCCCGCTGATCAGGATCCCGACCCGTCCTTTCGGCTTGTCCGACATCTTATCGCGTCAAAATGAAGATCGGACCTATCCGAGGGCCCGGCGTATCAGCCGCAGGAAGCCACGTCGGCTGCATGGGCGCCATTGTGGGTGCTTTCTCATCAGACGTATTCGACTCTCCGCGGCCCCGGGACGATCTCACCGATCCGGTAGCTGATCTCCCCCCGGGAGGAGAGGTGCTTTTCGATCCGTGAGGCCGCTTCCGGCCCGGCCGCCACGATCATGCCCAGGCCCATGTTGAACGTGCGGTACATCTCCTCCTCGGCGACTGTTCCTTCCCTCTCGATCAGCCTGAAGATCGCCGGAACGGGCCAGCTTCCCCGCCCGACGCGGGCCGCGACCCCTTCCGGCAGGATGCGCGGCAGGTTGTCCGTGATCCCTCCACCGGTGATGTGAGCCATCCCTCGAACCCACCCCGCCTCCACCGGCCCGGCAAGAAGATGATAGTAGGAGCGGTGCTCGGCGAGCAGCGCGTCTCCCAGGGTGGCGTTCAGCTCCGGGACGTATCCTGCCGTATCGAGGCCGAGCCGGTCGAAGAAGATCTTGCGGGCGAGGGAGTAACCGTTGGTGTGCAGGCCCGCCGAGGACAGACCGACAAGCACGTCGCCCGCAGCGACCCTCCGGGAGGCAGGGCCGCCGCGGCCGCCGATCATCCGGTCCCTTTCGACGATTCCGACGATCGTGCCGGCGAGGTCGTACTCCCCCTCGCGGTAAACCCCTGGCATCTCCGCAGTCTCTCCTCCGATCAGGGCGCATTCGTGCGACCAGGTCCCTCCCGACGGTGTCGTACCGCCCGGCCTTCGCCGCTACTTTCATTTTCGTTCCAACCCCATCCACGCTCGCCACCAGGACCGGTTCGCGCCACGCCCCGGAGGGAAGTGCGAACATGCCCCCGAAGGTACCCAGCTCGGAAAGAACTCCCGGCGTCGTTGTCGAGCGGAGCAGCTCGGCGATCCTCCGGAGAGCCCGGTCCTGGGCGTCGATGTCGACTCCGGCGTCTCGGTATGTCAGGCCCTTGTGCGAGTCCATCTGGCCGGGTTTACAGGGCGTGCATGGATGAAGAAACGGATGCCTTTGCAGGATATCCCGCGCTTCCGGAGGGTGTCAAGAAGCGACGTGAGCGACAGCTCGCGCCCCTGAGAAAGGGCGGCGGCGAGGAGCGGGTGCGGGTGTCGAGAGAGCCACGCCTTGAAACCGGAGCACCGGTTCGCTTAGGATTCGTGGCGGGGTGGGTTTCTGCTGCCTCGGTTCCGAACATACGCTGAGAGGGAGGTGTCCTGTCATGATCCGTAAGAGCATTCCGCTTCTCATCCTGATCCTGATCTGTGTGGCCACGCTGGCCGTGGCGGCTGCCCAGGGGTCGAGCAAGGGCAGCGCCGGGGCCGGGAAGCCGGCAGAGTGGTCGATCAACGCCAGCATCATCGAGGCCTGCAGTTGTCCCATGTTCTGCCAGTGCTATTTCAGCACTGAGCCGGCGGCGCATGCCGGACATGAAGGCCATGCGGGGGGCGAGCATTTCTGCAGGTTCAACAATGCCTTCCGCGTGAATCGGGGGCATTACGGCGGAGTCAAACTGGACGGGGCGAAGTTCTGGGTGGCCGGCGATCTCGGGGGGGACTTCTCGAAGGGCCAGATGGACTGGGCGGTGGCGACATTCGACAGGTCCATGACCAAGGAGCAGCGCGATGCGGTGGGCGCGATCCTGGCACACGTGTATCCGGCCAAGTGGAACTCGTTCACGACGGCCGAGGGGGCCATCGAATGGACGCCGGGCAAGGAATCCGCCCACGCGCTTCTCGACGGCGGGAAGACGGCCGAGGTCAAGCTCAAGAAGTTTCCGGGGATGACCTCCGAACCGGTCGTCATCAAGAACTTGAAATACTGGGGAGTGCCGCGAAATGACGGGTTCGTCCTGATGCCCAACGAGGTGGAGGCCTACCGGGCCGGTGACAAGCCGTTCGAGTTCAAGGGGACCAATGGGTTCATGATCACCTTGGACATGAATTCCAGCGACGTGGCCTCCGCCGAGGCCCCCAAGGCCTACTGATCCTCGACATCCTCTCCTGGGGCGCAGAGAGCGCCGGCAACCGTCCGGCGCGCCGTCGCCGCATGACTATCGTAGAGCCGTGCCGCGCCGGGGAGGATCGCGGGCGGGGCTCTACCCGCGGGGCTTGTCGAACAGCTTCAACTGCGAGAGGTCCTCGGCCTCGACGGGGACCGGATAGTCGTTCGTGTAGCAGGCCGTGCAGAATCCCTCTCCGCCTCCGACGGCCCTTCTCAGGCCGCCAAGCGACAGGTACTCGAGGCTGGTTGCCTGGATGTGGCGGCGGATCTGCTCGACGGAGTGGTTCGCGGCGATCAGCTCGTTGCGGTCGGGCGTGTCCACGCCGTAGTAGCAGGGTCCGATCGTGGGAGGGCAGGAGATGCGGACGTGGACCTCCGATGAAGGTCCGTCCGACGTAGTGGTTGCGGATGAGGCCGAACTCGAAGGGGATGCCTGACTTCTCCGAGTATCCGATCGCCGCGCTGACTCCCGAATCCGGAACCGGAACGACGATGTCCGCCTCCGCGGGGTGCTCCACGGCCAGCTCGGCCCCCATCCTCTTCCGGACCAGGCTGACCGGCTGGCCGAACAGGCGGGAGTCCGGCCGGGCGAAATAGACGAACTCGAAGATGCATCGGTTCACCGCGGCGGGTGGAAAGGGATGGTACGACCGCATCCCCCGGCGGTCCGCGACCAGGAGCTCCCCAGGCTCGATGTCGCGGACGAACTCCGCCCCGATCAGGTCGAAGGCGCAGGTCTCCGAAGCGAAGCAGTTCGCCCCGTCCAGCCTGCCCATCGACAGCGGGCGGAAGCCCCTGGGATCGCGGGCGGCGATCAGCTTGTCGCGGGTGATGAGAGCGATGGAGAACGCCCCTTCCACCTGCTTGAGCGCGTCCACAAGTCCGTCCTCGGTGGAGGTGAACACCGAACGCGCGATGAGGTGCACGAAGACCTCCGTGTCCGAGGAGGATCGGAAGATCGAGCCCTCGTTCTCCAGCTGGCGGCGCAGCCTGCCGGCGTTCGTCAGGTTGCCGTTGTGGGCAATGGCGATTTCTCCGGAGTGATAGCTGATCCTGAAGGGCTGCGCGTTGGCGAGGTCGGAGGTGCCGGCCGTGGAGTAACGCACGTGCCCGATGGCAGCGTCGCCTGGCAGCCGCTTGAGGACCTCCTCTGGGAACACGTCGGCCACCTGGCCCATGTCGCGGGCGTTATGAAGCCCGACGGAGTCGCTCGAGACGATCCCGGCCGATTCCTGCCCCCGGTGCTGGAGCGCGTAGAGGCCCAGATACGTCATGTTCGCCGCCTCGCGGTGGCCGATGATGCCGAAAATTCCGCACATTTTCGGGGGTCCCCGATAATTATAACTCTATAACTCGCCTTGGCCTCCGGGCGAATCCGGCACGGCCGGGCCCGTCATCAGCAAGTCCAGCGCGCCCCGCCACAAGCCAGACAGGTGCGCCACCTTCTCGTCGACCAGCGATCTGCCCCCGACACGGATCCGCAGGCGGTCTCCCCCCACACTCCCCAGGGCCCTCGCCGGGACACCATGCCTTCCGGCCAGTTCCAGGACTTCCGCGAGGGCCTCGCTGTTGCAGGAGAGAAGGACTCTTCCCTGGCTCTCTCCGAACAGCAGGGCGTCGAGCCTCAAGAAGGCCTCCCCCGATCCCCCCGTCGGGTCGAGGTCCACGACCGCTCCAATGGCCTCATCGCCGGAGATGCAGCACTCCGCCAGGGCCACCGCCAGGCCTCCCTCCGAACAGTCGTGTGCGGAGCGGACGAGCCCCCTGCCGATCGCCTCGATCACCGCCTCGCGGAGCCTCCCCTCCGCCTCCAGATCCACCGCGGGAGGGGAGCCGTTTTCAATCTCGTGGACCTGGAAGAGGTACTCGCTCCCTCCCAGCTCCTCCCGTGTCGTCCCGAGAAGGATCACGGTGTCTCCGGCCGCGGAGAACCACTGCACGGCATGTCTGTCCACATCGTCGAGAAGGCCGACCATGCCGATGGTGGGAGTCGGGTGGATTCCCCGCCCCTCCGTCTCGTTGTAGAAGGAAACGTTCCCCGACACGACGGGAATGTCCCCCTGGCGGCAGGCCTCGGCGATCCCCCGGACGGCCTCCTTGAACTGCCACATGACCTCCGGCCTCTCCGGGTTGCCGAAGTTCAGGCAATCGGTCACGCCGATGGGCCGGGCGCCCGCGCAGGCCAGGTTCCGCGCTGCTTCGGCCACGGCCGCGCGCGCTCCTTCGTATGGATCGAGCCAGCAGTAGCGGTTGTTGCAGTCCACCGTCAAGGCGAGCGCCAGGGGCGTCCCCTTGATCCGCACCACCGCAGCGTCGGAGCCTGGTCGGACGGCGGTGTTGCTGCGAACGGTCTGGTCGTACTGTGAGTAAGCCCACTGCCGGCAGCAGAGGTTCGGCGAGGAGAGAAGCCGCCGCATCACGGCGCCGAAATCGTCGGGCAGCGGGATCGCAGCGAGGCCGAGGGTGCGCCGGGCGAGGAGATCCCCCGGAGGCTTACTGGGACGGTCGTAGACGGGCGCTTCCTGGGCGAGCGGCCGTGCGGGCAGGTTCACGACGACGCGCCCGCCGAAGGTCGCAACGACCCGTCCGGTGCCGGTGATTTCCCCGACGATCTCGGCCTCGAGGTCCCACCGCGCGCACACCTCCTGCACCTTCTCCTCGGTCCCGCGACATACCACCATCAGCATCCGCTCCTGCGATTCGGAGAGCATCAGCTCATAGGGGCTCATCCCCTCCTCCCGGCGGGGAACCCGATCGAGGTCGAGCCGCATCCCCGTCCCGGCCCGGGAGGCCATCTCGAAGGAGGAGCTGGTCAGCCCGGCCGCCCCCATGTCCTGGATGCCAACGATCCAGTCGGTCTTCATCAGCTCCAGGCAAGCTTCGAGGAGACACTTCTCCGCGAAGGGATCGCCGACCTGGACGGTGGGACGCTTCTCCTCGGAGGCTTCGCCGAACCCGGCGGATGCCAGAAGGGAGGCGCCGTGGATCCCATCGCGGCCGGTCCGGCTTCCGATGTAGATCACAGGGTTGCCGATGCCCCCGGCGGCGCCGCGGAAGATCCTGTCGCTGTGAAGCAGGCCGAGGTTGAAGGCGTTGACCAGGATGTTCCCGTCGTAGCAGGGATGGAAGGAGATCTCCCCGCCGACGGTCGGGCAGCCGAACGAGTTGCCGTAGCTCCCGATGCCGGCAACCACACCCGCGAGCAGGTAGCGCATCCGAGTGGCCGAGATCCGGCCGAACCGCAGCGAGTTGAGCGAGGCGATCGGGCGGGCGCCCATCGTGAAGACATCTCGCAAGATGCCTCCGACGCCCGTGGCGGCTCCTTGAACCGGCTCGATGTAGGAGGGGTGGTTGTGGGATTCCATCTTGAAAGCGACGGCCCAGCCCTCGCCGATCTCAACGATCCCCGCGTTCTCTCCGGGGCCCTGAAGCACGTGGGAGCCGGAGGTCGGCAGTTGCTTGAGATGAAGGCGGGAGGACTTGTAGGAGCAGTGCTCGGACCACATCACCGCGAACACCCCCAGCTCCGTGTAGGTGAGAGTCCGGCCGGCGATCCGGCAGGCGCGCGCGAATTCCTCCCCGGTCAGACCGTGCGCGGCAGCCAGTTCCGTGGTGACGACCGGTTCGGTCATGTCACGAACCATTCTTCAAGCACCTTGTAGCGCCGAGCGCCGAAGCATCGCGATCTCCCACGACGACCTCGCTCCCCTCTGATTCGGGCTGCCGCGGCCGAAACCGCCCGACAACCTCGCCCCCCTCTGATCCGGTGTGCCGCATCCAAAACCGCGCTGCGCCAGCTCGCGCGTTTTGGGCGGCAGCAACCCGGATCAGCGCTGCGCCAGCTCGCACGTTTTGGACCACACCGGCCAACCACCTCGCTCCCCTCTGATTCGGGGTGTTGCATCCAGAACGTGCTGCGCCGGCTCGCACGTTTTCTCGGACCGCTTCGCGGTCCGAGCGCCAAACCGCCGAGGTCGTATCACCCCAACTACGGCGTTTCGGGCAACACCATCCGAATCAGCCCTTCGGGTTGCGGAAAAGCTTCGAGTAGACCTGCTCCCGCTTCTTCGCCTGGACCTTGTCCCAACAGCAGCTCTTGAACTTCTTGCCCGATCCACAGGGGCATCGATCGTTGCGCGAGGCCGATCCGTAATCGACCGGGCGCTTGCCAAGGAGCTTCTTGATCAGCGACATCTCGTTGCAAACCTCCGGAGGGCTCCGCGCGGACGACGGGGGAACGCCCTCGGCTGGATCAGACCGCCTTGCACCGGCCGCCCGCTTCGCGGCCGCTGGCCCCCTTCGTCCCTTCTGCTCCCTTCTGGGCTGCGCCCGCGGCTTCCCTCGCCACCTCCCCGCGTTTGCCCCCCTTCAAGGGGAGGCTTTCAAGATAGTCGAGCAGGCTTCCCAGAACGGCGATGCCGTCCGTTCCGCCCAGAATCGCTTCGGCCATGCGTTCCGGGTGGGGCATCATGCCGAGGACGTTCCTCCCCTCGTTCAGGACGCCGGCGATGGCCTCGAGCGACCCGTTGAAATTCCATTCGGGATCAAGCCTGCCGGTAGGGTCGCAGTACCGGAAGACGATCCGTTGCTCGGCCTCCAGCCGCACGATCGTCTCGGGTGTGGCGAAGTAATTCCCTTCTCCGTGGGCGACATGCAGCCGGATGACATCCCCGTTGCTCAGCCGGCTCGTGAACGCCGTTCCCGAGGTCTCGCAGCGCAGGAAAACATCCCGGCAGATGAACCGCAGCCCCCTGTTCCGCATCAAAGCGCCGGGAAGCAGCCCCGCCTCGCAGAGAATCTGGAAGCCGTTGCAGATACCGATGACCGGCCCCCCTTTCCCCGCGAAGCGGGAGACCTCGTCCATGACCGGCGAACGGGAAGCGATCGCGCCGGCCCTGAGGTAATCGCCGTACGAAAACCCCCCAGGAAGGACCACGGCGTCCGCTCCCCGAAGATCCGCCTCCTTGTGCCAGACAAAGACCGTCTCCACGCCCAGAACGTGCTTGAACGCGTGGTAGGCGTCGTGGTCGCAGTTGCTTCCGGGAAAGACGACGACGGCGATCCTCATCTCAGGGCTCCGTCTCGAAACGGTAGTCCTCGATCAGCGTGTTGGCCAGCAGCCGGCGGCACATCTCGTCGAGCCGCTGCTCCTGACGCCGGCGGGCTTCCACCTCGTCCGGTCCTCCTTCCCCTTTCGGCTCGATGATCAGCTCGATGAACCGCCCGACGCGCACGTCCACGACCTCGGGGAAGCCGAGGGCGTGAAGCGACCCGAGGACGGCGCGCCCCTGAGGGTCCCTGACACCGCGGCGCGGGCTGACCGTCACCTTAGCCTTCATCGTTTCCTCCATCCGTTCCTCCATCCGCTCCGAAGACCCTCCGGAAGACAGTGTCAATATGCCGCAGGTGGCTCCCGAAGTCGAAGCACGCCGCGATCTGCTTGGGATCGAGGATCTTGCGGATGTCCGGATCGGCGCCGGCCAGCTCCCGGAAGTTGGCGTCCGTCTGCCACGCCCTCATCGCGCACCTCTGCACCCATTCGTACGCCTGCTCCCGCCCGGCCCCGGCGCGCAGGAGCGCCAGCAGGATCGATTGCGAGAAGACCAGACCTCTCGTCCGCTCCAGGTTCTCCTTCATCCTCTCCGGATAGACGATCAGCCCATCAACGAGGGTGGTGAAGCGATCCAGCATGTAATCGAGAAGGATCGTCGAGTCCGGCAGGATGATCCTCTCTGCGGAGGAGTGGGAGATGTCACGCTCGTGCCACAGGGTCACGTTCTCGAGCGCCGCCTGGGCGTTCGCCCGCACGACGCGCGCCAGCCCCGACAATTGCTCGCAGCCGACGGGATTGCGCTTGTGGGGCATCGCCGAGGACCCCTTCTGCCCTTCCGAGAAGAGCTCCTCGACCTCGCGGATGTCGGTCCGCTGGAGGTTTCGGATCTCCGTCGCGAACTTGTCGATGGAGGAGGCGGTGATGGCCAGGACGGCGACGAACTCCGCGTGGCGGTCTCGCTGGAGGATCTGGGTGGACACGGGCGCGGGAGCCAGTCCGAGGCGGCGGCAGACCGCCTCTTCCACCTCGGGATCGACGTGAGCGAATCCGGCCATCACGGTCATCCGGTGCTCTCTGGCCCGCCGCTGAAGGACGGCCTTCAGCCTCTCGACCCCGCCGATGAGCAGGTCGGAGGCATCGCGGAGCTGCAGCGCAAGGGCCGTGTCGATCACGTCGGAGGAGGTCAGGCCGAAGTGGATGTATCGCGCGTCTGGCCCGACGGAGGAGCCGACGTTGGTCAGGAAGGCGATAACGTCGTGCTTGACTCGCTGCTCGATCTCGCGGATCGCTGCGACGTCGAATCGGGCCCGCCGACGGATGGTCTGCAGAGAATCCGCCGGGATCTCACCCCGTTGCCCACGGACCTCGCAGACCGCCAGCTCGACCTCCAGCCAGCGCTGGAACCGGCTCTCATCGGTCCAGATCCGGCCCATTTCGGGGCGTGTGTAGCGCTCGATCACTTCTGCTCCGGACTCATGCCGTATTCATGGCCTTTAAAGCTCCAGCGGCTGGGGCAGGCCGGAGCGGGACGCGACCTCCACCCTGATGTCCGCCCGGCCCATTCTCGAGAGCACGGATTGGACCTCGCGCCGCGCCAGCTCGGGACGATTGTTTCTTTCCGACAGGTGAAGCAGGACCACGATCCTAGTCGCCGGTCCGACGGCGGCCGCGGCGAGCTGCGCGGCTGCCCGGTTCGAGAGGTGCCCGGCAGGCGAGCTGATCCGCTGCTTCAGCCACGAGGGGTACGGTCCCTCCTGCAGCCGCAAAGGGTCGTGGTTCGCCTCGATCATCAGCACGTTGCAATCGCGCAGGTTCTCGACGACCATTTTCGTGACATGGCCGAGGTCGGTGACGAGCCCGATGCTCGCCCCGCCCGCCTCGAATCTCCACCCGACGTTCGGTGCGTCGTGAGGCACCGGGAAAGCCGCGACGCAAATCTCGCCGAGGTCCAGCCTGGGCAGCAGCGGCAGCCGCACCGGCAGAGGCCGCCCCGCCCGCGCCAGCGCCTCCTCCGCTCCGTCCAGGCAGAACACAGGCAGCCCGTGCCGGCGGGAGAAACAGCTGGCCGAACCGGCGTGGTCCGAATGATCATGAGAGATCAGCACGCACTCCAGCGCTTCCGGCTCGAACCCTTCCTGCCTGCAGCCAGCCTCGAGTCGCGAAGCGGCAAGGCCCGCATCGACCAGGATCCTGCAGCGTCCTGCCCGGACGAGGGCCGCGTTCCCCGATGAGCCGCTTCCCAGAAGCCGCAGCCTCAAGGACACTCTCCGCTCCTTCGCTGCCGGCCCAGGTGGCGCCGGAATCAGATTCCTGTGTGGCCAAAGCCTCCTTCGCCGCGGCTCGATGGGGGCAAGGTCTCCGTTTCGACCAGGCAAGCGGCGGCCACCTCCGACACGATGAGCTGGGCGATGCGATCGCCGCGTCGGATGATGGCAGGAGACTCACCGAGGTTGATCATGACGACCTTGATCTCCCCCCGGTAGTCGGAATCGACCGTTCCGGGGGAGTTCAAGAGCGTCAGCCCCTGCCCCACAGCGAGCCCGCTGCGGGGGCGGACTTGCGCCTCGTACCCTTGCGGTAGAGCGATTCCGAACCCGGTCGGGATCAAGGCCCGCGCTCCGGGCTGCAGCCAGACCTGCTCCCCCACCGCCGCCCTCAGATCGAGCCCGGCGCTGCCAGGCGTGACGTAAGAGGGCAGCGGGAGATCCTTCCCTGCGGGGAAGCGGCGAATGGGCAGCTCGATCGGACTCATCGGGATCGGGCGGAAGGCAGGCTCCAGGCTAAAGCTCGAGGGCAGACCTTCGTGTCTTGAAACGGGACAGACGGCCCACCACCGCCAGCCCGCAGCGTTCCCCCACGAGCAGTTTCCGGGCAAGGGCCTGGAGCTGGCCCGTCGTCACGGCTTCCACGCAGCGAAGGACCTCTTCGTTGGTGGATTGACGTCCGAAGTAGATATCCTGCCGGGCCAGGTTCGACATCCTGCTCGAAGAGGACTCCAGTGAGAGCATCAATGCGCCCTTGAGATGGTCCTTCGCGACCCTCAGCTCCTTGTCGCCGATCGGCTCGCTCTTCAGCCGGACCAGCTCCTCGACGATCTGCCGGAGGACCATGTCCCCTGCGGAGGGGTTCGTCGCAGCGTAGATCATGAGAAAGCCGCAGTCGGCGAACGAGTTGACGGACGAGAAGACCGAGTAGGCCAGGCCGCTGCCTTCCCGGATGCGCTGCCACAGCCGGGATGACATCGTCCCGCCGAGAACGGTGTTCAGCACTAGCAGCTTGTAGCGCTGGCGGCTGGTCGTCGGCAGAGCCGGAAGCCCCAGGCAGATATGCAGCTGCTCGAGCTCCCCCTTCTCGCGCCGTACGAAGATGGGATAGTCGCGAGGCGGGGTGATCCGCCCGTCCACGCGGCCCGCTTCGAGCGGTTCGAAGGCCTTGGAAAGGGCCTTGACGAAACGAGCGTGCCGGAGGTTCCCCGCGGCGGCCAAGAGGATGCCCCTTCCAGTAGTGCTGGCTGAACAGGTCGTACACCAGCTCGTCCGGGGAGTCCTCGACCATCCGGATCTCCTCGAAGATGACTTTCCGTTCCTTTTCGATATCATCCGCCGCGAAGCGAGGGGAAAGGACGATGTCGGAGAGCAGATCGATGGCGATCGGCAGGTGCTCGTCGAGGACCCTCGTGTAGAAGCAGGTGTATTCCTTGCCGGTGAAGGCATCCACCTGCCCGCCGATGGAGTCGATGATGAGCGCGATCTCCTGGGCGGACCGTCTCATCGTCCCCTTGAAGACAAGATGCTCGATGAAGTGGCTGATGCCGTTCACCTGCGCCGCCTCATGACGGGAGCCGGTCCGCAGCCAGACCCCCAGCGAAATCGAACGGACATGAGGCATGGCTTCAGTGATCACGGTCAGGCCATTGCCGAAAACCTCTTTGCGAATCATCCTGGATGGGCTCGAAGTTCGGGAGACACCCGCCGCCGCGTCTGCATGGCGACTCCACAGACAGGAACCCGGCGCTAGTCCGGGCTCGTCAGGTTTCCTGTTGACACCGGGCGTTGTGGCGTGCGGGCCCAGCTTACTCTGGCAGGTCGTGAGCCTGCACGGACGAGGACGGAGTATACCATGATCCCGATCCGAGATTTCTTCCAGGCAAGCGCGAGCGAGCGCCGGATCGGTGTGCGCCCCTTGGCTCGCTAGTTGATCCCGCCAGGAGAGCCTTGCCGGCCGGAGGAGCCTCCGCTGGGGCCGAAACCAGGCTGCCCTCCCGGAGAGATCTTTGGAGCCCCGCCCGGAGAAGCTCCACCGCCCGGCTTCGTTCCGCCGCCTCCGCCGGGCGCTCCGACGGGTGCTCCGATGCCTGTGGGTGCGCCCCCAAAGCCGGCGCCCGGAGGCCCCAGCGGGCTCGCCTGGCCAAGGTCGTTGATGGTGAACAGCCACTCGCTGTACTTCATGCTGCCATGCCAGCGCGCGGGCCCGATGGGAGCCTCCTCGCTCATGCTGTGCACGCCGACGAAAGGCAGGCCGGCCACCGAGGTGACCGGTTGGCCGGCCGTCTCCTCCCCGATCGGACCTGCCCCTCCACCGGTCTTCTGGTTCTCGGCGATGGTCGATGACGTGATGGTCTGCCCCTGGGGCGTAAGATAGACGTAGCCCCATTCCCCGGACGGCGTCATCGGATCCTTGTAGGGGTGCCGGAGGACGTACAGGCCCCCTCCCTGCCCGGTCAGTTGCTGGAGCTCCTTGTATTCCCCCGGGAACCGTCCATTGAACTTCTGGAACAATCTGATCGCCATGGCGATCTGACGGCCTCGGAAGATCAGCTCCTCCTCCCTGTCCCGCTTGATCGTCGTCGACCAGGCTTGGAGGGCGACCGTGCTGAACACGAGCAGCACACCCACACCGACCATCACGGCGATGAGAAGATGCCCGCTCTCGGCGGCGCGACGTGGGCCGAACTTCGAGCCGCGATTGGCCATACCCGGACGGCGCCTCCTGGTCATGTGTGCCTCACGGGCACGTATTGCCTGCTCCGCAGATGCAATCGCACATTGTTCCTGAAATCGGCGCCAGTACGGTCGCCTTCAGTGTGTCGATCCCCGTCAGCGACTGAGTCCCGGAAGGGGTGCCGCCGCACAGGTGCGTGGAGCCGTCGCAGGTGTAGCCCGGCGCCGTCGGAGCACCGTTGTCGTAGACGGTCAAGGTGACCGTGTAGCTGCAGCCGGGGCCCGCGACGGGCGGGTTGCCGCAGACGGCGTAGCACTGGTACGCATGCGACGCCTGGGCGGACGTGCGGTTCAGGTACTGAGCGCCGTCTCCCATGTCCCAGTCGTAGCGGACAATCGCCCCATCCGGGTCGCTCGACTGACCCGCGCTCACCAAGAACCCCCTGCATCCCTCGGTCGTGATGTCTGGGCCGGCGTTGGCCACGGGCGGAGTGTTCCAGTCGATCTCGATTCCCGACAGAGTGAAGGTGTCGTCCAGGCCCTTGTCGTCGAAGACATCGAGGCTCACGGTCAGTATCTGGCCGTACGCGAAGCTGCGGACCATCTCCGTCTGGAGGCCCTGCACCGGATCCCGCGTGAAGGTGCATGTCTCCTTGTTCCCGGCCCTCGTGCAGTTGGCCTGGAGATCCGGTGGAATGCTCGGGTCCGGATTGTCGGACGTCAGCGTCCAGACCATCTTCTCGATCGTCTGGTCACCGTTCGGATCCCTCGACTGCGACCCGTCGAAGGTCACAGGCTGATTGACGTGGCCGACCAGGGGCTGCGCGGTGAATTTGGCCTGCGGGGGCTTGTTCGCGTTCCCCACCCCCACGGAAATATCCGCCTTCTGCGGGCCGGACCGCACGGTGACCTTCGCCGTCTGGCCGTCGTCGTTGCTGCCGACGATGAGGACGTCGCGGGCGACGCCCGAGCTGTTCGTCTTGACCCTCTGCCCTCCGGACTCCATCCGTCCCGTATCGGTCGAGAAGAGCAGGGCGACGCCGGCTTGCACGGTGCCGCTCATGTTGAAGACCGTCGCGGTGATCGTGCTCTTGGTGCCCGTCCGCAGGTCGATGTCCGCCGGGTTGGCGGAGAGCTGGATGTCCGTGCCGGTTCCGGCGACGGGATCGCTCTTGGTGCAGTTCACCACGGCCAGCGCCACGAGGGCGAGCAGCGCGATGGCGGCCAGGGCGGCCGCTGTGTTTCTCATGAGAGTTCTCCTACGCAATTACCATTCCGAATAGACCGTCGTTCCATCCAGAGCCTGCTCGTCGGAGCCGCTGTGGACATTGAATATGCCGCTGTTCGCCTCGGGGTTCTGCGCGTCCGCTTCCGAGTACTCGAGCTTCCAGGTGTCCGAC
>QHYA01000023.1 GCA_003223995.1 Acidobacteriota bacterium
GACCACATCCACAGAAAGCCGAACGCGGCGAGGGCCAGCCCTGCGAACCACGCGCGCCGCAGCATCGCCCGGTCGGAGCCGGCGCGTACCAGGAAGGCAAGGGTGGGAACTAGTACGAAAAGGTGAAGGGGAAAGACTGGACGTACGGACGTGAATACGAAAAAGAAACCCGAGAGCAGTGCAAGCGGCCTGTCATCACGCCAGAACCACAGGAGCGCCCGCGCGGGCCACCGGATCGAGCCGCCCGGGGTGGGGGATGGCCGATCCGCTTGCGGAGGTCTTTCCCGGGAGTTCCGCCTCATTGATTACGCGTGATTATCAGGGAGTGGTCATGCCCACCGAGGCTAGGGAGTGGTCAGAGAGCGCCGGCTCGAGGAGCCCTTCAGTGGCGGCTTCCCGTGGTGGGGGCGGCCCGAGCTGTGGCCTTCCCCCGGGGGGTTACTTCATGATCTCGAGCAACTCGACCTCGAAGATCAGAGTCGCGCCGGGCTTGATTTCCATCATGATCAAGCCGGAGTCCGTCTTCACGGCTCCCTTGTCGGCCGCCGCCTTCGCGAGGCACGCCTCGGAGGCCTTCTTCTCCGCGGCCGCCGAAGCCTCGTTCCGCGCCTTGGCGAGCTCCGAGATCTTGGGACCGAAGACGTTGAGGTCCACCTTCGTCTCCCTCTTCATCACACCGTCCGTCAGGCCGGCCTTCACGAGTTCGAGCTCGGCAGGACTGAGGTTGAAGACCGAAAGGTTCTTGCTGATGGCCAGGCCGAGGGCGTAGAGGGTCTTCTGCTCGTCGGTCATGGTCTCGCCGGCCTTGCTTTCGGACCCGGCGGCCGGCTTCTCCGGCTGGGCAGCCTTCTTCTCGGTGTCGGCGGTCTTCTTCTCCGTGTCTGCGGCGGCTGCGGGCAGTAGCAAGGCAAGGAGAGCGGCGGCGATCGCGGTGAGGGTTTGTGTGCGCATATCTTCTTTTGTTGTCCCTTCCGAGGAAAGATATGGACTCAGCCGGAGTCCGGCGGATTCGCTCGAAGCGGTCTCACGGCCATCGCTTCCGTGCTGGGGGGTCGAAGCGAGTTCGGTTCAAATCACGGAACGCCGCCACGACAGCCGTCGGTGACGGCTCCCGAGTATCCTCGGCGGCTGGCTCGAGGTCGTGCTCCCCCCGGAAAGGAATGCCGTCAGGACCCGCGGATGATACCAGAACCCGCTGGAGCGTCCTCTCACGCCTGGGCCGCCATCGCTTACCGGCCGGGTCAGCGGTCGAGGGACAACGACCGATTCGGCTATCCTTCGTGCATGGGCAAGCAGGAGGCTCGTGGAGCGGGCTCCGGCGGGGAGGCCCGGGGGGGCGGGGGGGTCTCTCTAAGGGAATTCGCCGCGGACGTGCGCGCAGGTCTTTCCAAGCAGGGTCAAAGGGAGCTCCCTTCGAAATACTTCTATGACGAGGTCGGCTCGGCCCTCTTCGAAGCGATCAGCGTTCTGCCCGAGTACGGCCTCACGCGAGCGGACGAACGGATCGTCCGCGCCCACGCGGACGAGATCGTCAGTCGGGTTCCATCGCCCGCCATCGTGGCGGAGCTGGGGAGCGGCAGCGGGCGGAAGCCGCGATGGATTCTGGGGTCCCTCGGGCGTCGGGAGCCGGCCGTCTATTACCCGATCGACATCTCACCCGCGGCGCTCGCCCGTTGCGAGTGGGAGCTGTCGCGAATTCCCTCGGTCAGGATCATTGGAATGCTGAACCCTTACCTGGAGGGTTTGAAAGAAGTGGCCTCGCGCAGGAAGGACGGCCAGCGGATCCTCGTGCTGTTCCTGGGAAGCACCATCGGCAACTTCGACCGGCCCGTCGGGGAGCAGTTTCTCGGCCAGGTGCGGTCGGCCTTGCTGCCGGGCGACGCTCTGCTGTTGGGCACCGATCTGGAGAAGCCCATCCCGCAGATGCTCGCCGCTTACGACGATCCGGTCGGAGTCACGGCCGCCTTCAACCTCAACCTGCTCGCGCGAATCAACAGGGAGCTCGGTGGGGATTTCGACCTGCGGCGCTGGCGGCACGCGGCCCGGTGGGACGAGCAACAGCGCCGGATCGAGATGCATCTCGTCAGCCAGGAGCGGCAGACGGTCCGGATCCCGCGCGCGGGCGTCGAGGTCTCCTTTCGCCAGGATGAGACGATCTGGACGGAGAACTCCCACAAGTACACCCCCGATCTCGTCGCGTCCATGGCGCAGCGCGCCGGCTTCCGCTGCGAAGCCCAGTGGAGCGACGAGGAGTGGCCCTTCGCTGAAAGCTTTCTCATCGCCATCTCGCCTGACCCCTCACGTTGAACTCCTCGTGATCGTGTCTGGCGAGAGTGGCGCTCAAGAGGCTGGTCGTCGCGCTTCGCGAACACCACCTATGGCTGCAGGCGGCTCGCGGCCGCGCGATCCACCAGCCAGATCAGTTCTCCCTCAGACGGACGGATCGCCTGGGCGGGAAGAGTGTCGGGTTGGAAGCTCGATTCCAGAACGGCCCTGAGGGTTTCGGCCTTTTTTTCTCCGGCGACGAGGAACATCACGCACGCGGCGTTGTTGATGAGCGGAGGGGTCATCGTGATGCGATGCGAGGAGAATCTCTCGACCCACAAAGCGACGACCAGCCGCTCCTGCTCCCGGACAGCGCCGGTCCCCGGAAACAGCGACGCCGTATGGCCGTCGGCGCCCATTCCCAGCAGGACCAGGTCGAAACGCGGCAAGCCGTTCGCCACAAGAGCGCGGCTCGCGAAGAAGCTTCGCAGGGCCCGTTCGTATTCCTCGGCGGCCGCGCCGGGGTCGGGGTTCTCGGCGCGGATGCGATGGACGTTCTCCGGAGGCGCCGGGACGCGCGAGAGCATGGCCTCGCGCGCCATTCGGTAGTTGCTGTCCGGATGCTCGGGTGGAACGGCTCTCTCGTCTCCCCAGAAGAACTCGGTCTTTCCCCAGGGCATGCGATCTCGGAACGGCTCTTCCTCGCTGGCGAGGAGCGCATAGAGGCTGCCAGGGGTCGATCCTCCGGCCAGGGCGACGGTGAAGACACCCCGCTGACCGGCGGCTTCTTCCGCCCGTCCCACGAGCTCCTCAGCCGCCGCCCGGCTGATCTCGCCTGCGCCGCCGACGACGCGAACCTCTCGCTTCTCGGAAGTCATCCTGAGTCGCTCGGTGCAGTCAAGCTCAGATCATCGACGCACGCAGGGCCGCGCAGCGGGCGGCGCCGAGCAGCGCGGTCCTATCGTTGAGAATGACGCGCACAGGGATGGCTTCCAGCAGCGGCCCCATCCGGCCCTTCGCGGTGAAGGCCCTCAGGAAGGCCGGCTCCTTCATCTTGACCAGGATCTTCGGTGCGATCCCCCCGCCGACGTAAACGCCCGCCGAGGCCAGGAGCTTCAGCGCCAGGTTGCCCGCCTCGGAGCCATAGACCGCCACGAACATCTCCAGGGCGTGGGCGCATAGATCGGATCTTCCTTCCAGGGCCGCTTCCGAGATAGCCGCGGCGGGGTCGGTCTCGCGCATGCGTTCCGCCAGCCAAACCGGGTCCTCTCCGCGCCCGGTATCGCGAAGGAAGCGATAGATGTTGTGCAGCCCCGTGCCCGATAGGACCCGCTCGACGCTGACGTGTCCGTGTTCCCGCCTCAGGAAAGCGAGAAGCTCCGTCTCCTCGTCGTTCTCGGGCGCGAAGCTGGCGTGGCCTCCCTCGCTCGCGATGGGGATCTGGTGCTTGCCCTGCCAGACCAGACCGGCCTCCCCCAGGCCCGTCCCGGCCGAGATCACGGCGGCGTTGCCGGCCAGGTCGGGTGATCCCTCGTTCAGAGACGCGAGATCCTCCGCCTTCAGGAGCGGTATCCCGTAGGCGTTCGCCTCGAGGTCGTTGATCAGGGCAACCTGGTCGAGCGGAAGGCCGAGTTGCGAGGCGAGATCGCGCGAGTCCACCACCCAGGCCAGGTTCGTCGTCTCGCACCGCCCATCACGAACCGGCCCGGCCACGCCGAAGCAGGCCTGATCGACAGGGAGGCGGCTGTCCTTCGTGAACCGCGCGACGATCTCCCCGAGGCTCGCATGGTCCCGGCTGGGGAAGCTCGAGGAGGCGCCCGGCCTCAGGCCGCCCTCACGGACCTCGAAGTAGGCCAGGACGGTCTTGGTTCCGCCGATGTCGCCGGCGAGGATCGTCATGCCTGATCCTCCAGCCCGATGTCGCCGGCGAGGATCGTCATGCCGGCCCCCTACTCCCCGGGCGTCCACCACCGGCGCCCGTCCTGCTCGACGAGCTGATCGGCCGCGGCGGGGCCCCAGGAGCCGGCCGGATAGTTCGGGAAATCGCGCGGAGGGATGGAGCTCCAGACGTCCAGGATCGGCGTGGCGATCCTCCACGCGGCCTCGACCATGTCGTACCGATGGAAGAGGGTCGTGTCGCCGATCATGCTGTCGTAGAGCAGGCTCTCGTAGCCGGTGGCGGCCGTCGTCTCGCCGAAATCGCGATAGCTGAAGTCGAGATTGACCGTGACGAGCTGGATCGAGGGGCCGGGTTTCTTCGCCTTCACCCTGAGCTCGATCCCCTCGTCAGGCTGGATCTGGAGGATGAGGCGGTTGGCCTCGATCCTCTCGACGGCGGTCTGCTCGAACAGCAGCAGCGGAGGCCGCCGGAAGTGGATCACGATCTCGGTGTCCCTCCGCGCCAGACGCTTCCCCGACCGGAGGTAGAAGGGGACGCCCGCCCACCTCCAGTTCTCGACGTCGAGCTTCAGCGCGGCATAAGTCTCCGTCGTCGAGTTGGGCGATACGTTCGGTTCGCGCCGGTACGCCGGAGCCTTTCTGGCGTCCACGAACCCATCCCCGTACTGCCCTCTCACCGTCCGCTGGAGGACCTCCTCGGGCCTCATCGGCCGGATCGCGCGGAGGACCTTGACCTTTTCGTCTCGAACCGCTTCCGCCTCGAACGAGATCGGCGGCTCCATCGCGACCAGCGACAGGAGCTGGAACATGTGGTTCTGGATCACGTCGCGCAGCACCCCGGCCTTGTCGTAGTAGGCCCCGCGCCCCTCGACTCCGATCGTCTCGGCGACGATGATCTGGACATGGTCGATGTAGCGCCGGTTCCATATCGGCTCCAGCAGGCCGTTGGCAAAGCGGAAGACGAGGATGTTCTGGACGGTCTCCTTGCCGAGGTAGTGGTCGATCCGATAGATCTGGTCCTCCTTCAGGACCGAGGCGATCTCGCCGTTGAGGGCGCGCGCGGTTTCGAGGTCACGGCCGAAGGGCTTCTCGATGATCACGCGCCTCCAGGCTCCGCCCTCCTGGCGCACCAGGCCGGAGGCCCCGAGCTGCCGGACGATCACGGAGAACATCTCGGGCGGGACGGCGAGGTAGAAGAGGACATTGCCCGCCGTGCTGCGGGTCTGTTCCAGCTCGCGGAGCATCTTCGCGAGCCGCTGGTAGGTTGCCGGATCGGCGAAATCCCCCTGCAGGTACCCCAAGCTCTCCGCCAGGGGAGCCCAGAGGGACTCCTCCACCCGGGTCGTGGCGAATTGATGGATGTCGCTGGATTTCTGCCGCCGGAAGTCCTCCTGCGCGATCTCCTGACGGGCCACACCGATGATGGCGAACTCTTCGGGCAGCAAGCCGTGCGCCTTGAGATTGTAGAGGGCGGGTAGGAGCTTGCGGCGCATGAGGTCTCTGCGCGCTTCTCCCGATTTGCTCGCCTGCGCGATCGTCCCTACTCGCCCGTCGGCCGTTCGATGTGACCACCGAACTTCTGTCGCATCGCGGAGAGCACCTTCTCCGCGAAGGTATGCTCATGACGGGAGCGGAAGCGAGCAAAGAGGGAGGCAGAAAGGACTTCCGCAGGCACCGCCTCCTCGATCGCGGCCAATATCGTCCAGCGTCCCTCGCCGGAGTCCTGGACGAACCCTGTGAAATCCGACAGAGTTGGGCTCTCGACGAGCGCGGCGGCGGTCAGGTCGAGAAGCCAGGACCCGATGACGCTCCCGCGCCGCCACAGCTCGGCGACATCGGCGATGTTCAGGTCGAATTGGAACTCCTCCGGAAGCTCCCGGGATTTTGCGTTGAAGAGGATGTCCAGCCCCTCCGCGTACGCCTGCATCAGGCCATACTCGATGCCGTTGTGGACCATCTTGACGAAATGGCCGCTGCCGCTCTTTCCGCAATGAAGGTAGCCATCCTCGACCGTCCCGGTCGTTCTCTCCCGTCCGGGCGTGCGAGGGATCTCGCCCCGGCCGGGGGCGAGCGTCCTGAAGATCGGATCCAGGCGCCGGACAACCTCCTCCTCCCCTCCGATCATCATGCAGTAACCGCGCTCCAACCCCCAGATCCCTCCGCTGGTTCCAACGTCCACGTAGTGGATCCCTTTTTCCAGGATCGACTTTGCCCGCCGCACGTCATCCTTGTAGTAGGAGTTGCCTCCGTCGATGATCGTGTCGCCGGGCTGGAACCTGCTGGCGAGGTCATTCACGACCTGTTCTGTCGGGTCTCCCGCGGGCA
The DNA here is from genome assembly GCA_003223995.1 of Acidobacteriota bacterium. Classification (GTDB taxonomy): domain Bacteria; phylum Acidobacteriota; class Polarisedimenticolia; order QHYA01; family QHYA01; genus QHYA01. The sequence continues at coordinate 6,490 of QHYA01000023.1, forward strand.
CCATGACCCAGGCCACGCGTGGCTTTCGGAGCTTTACGGCGAGATCATCGAGCGAGAAGGCGCCGGTTGCCCCCTCGCTTGCGAGCTTGCGGACGTTGTCGGGGTTCCTGGCGAAGGCGACGCACTCGTGGCCGCCCCGCAACAGCCGGCGGACCATGTTTCCGCCCATGCGACCCAGACCGACCATTCCGATTTGCATGGCCGACCTCCTTCTGTCGTTAACCGGCTGTGTCAACCGGCGTTGCTCGAGGAGCTCTCTGAAGAATGCTCTTGGCTGCCGCGCTAAGGAAGAGGCGCGCCGGGAAGGAAGTTCTTCGAGGACATCGCCGCGGTTCCCGCCTCGCCGTCCCCATCGAAGGGGGTCACCGGACCTTGTCCCGCTCCGAGGCAGACGTCGTCCGCAGCGGGATCGCCGAACCAGAAAACGATGTGATCGAGCTCCACTCGCTGCCTCGAGCCGTCGCTCAACAACTGACTCGAGAAGGCCTCTTCGATGATCGCGTTGACCCGCACGGAGGCCTGACCGGAAGCGTTGGTGGTCAGGTCACCGACGTATTCGACGGCGCCGAAAGGAGGCACCGGCAGCTCAGTAAGGAAGAGGACGAACGTTGTGTTAGGGGGCAGCCCCGAGGCATTCACCTGCAAAGTATCGACACCTTGAGCGCGCTCTGCTCTCGGGTAGAACGTCACCGCCGCCGTTGCATTCGGCAAGCAAGCGGCGATAGCGTCAGAAGCAGGAACGAGGTTGAACCGGATGGGTAGTTGATCCGCCCGCGCGAGCTGCGGGGACATCATCAGACAAAGAGCAATGACGGAGAATAGGGTGATAGCGGAGAATTGGAAGTGATGACTTCCCATTGGATCCTCTCAAAGAAAGAAAAAAACAAGAATGACGATAGGTTGGATAGTTTACTCTCACCCCTGTCGCCCGCGCAAGCGAGCTCTGCGCATGCAGGAGAGGCTCCATGAGAAAGGTTCGCAGTCGCACCGGCGCGGAGATGCCGGTACTGGGGCAGGGGACCTGGGAGATGGGGGAGGACCCTCGCCGCAGGCGCGAGGAGATCGAAGCGCTGCGTCTCGGCCTCGACCTGGGGATGAGCCTCATCGATACGGCCGAGATGTACGCGGATGGGGGCGCAGAGAGAATCGTCGGCGAGGCGGTACGGGGCAGGCGCCATGAGGTGTTCCTCGTCTCCAAGGTGCTTCCCGAGAACGCTTCGCTGGAGGGGACGATCCGGGCGGCAGAACGGAGCCTCAAGCGCCTCCGGACCGATTCTCTGGACCTCTATCTCCTTCACTGGGAAAGCTCCCACCCACTCGAGGAGACCCTCGCCGGATTCGAGCGGCTCATCGCTGACGGCAAGATCCGGCACTACGGTGTCAGCAACATTGACCTGCAAGGTTTGCAGAGAGCCGAAACACTGCCCGGCGGTGGCCGCATCGCCTGCGACCAGGTCTATTACAACCTCTCCCGTCGCGGGATCGAACGGAAGCTGCTTCCCTGGTGCGCGAAGCGGGGGATCATCGTGATGGCCTACTCGCCCCTCGACCAGGGAAAGCTCTGCTGCGCAGCAGAGCTATGGAAGGTGGCGCGCCGCCACGGGGTCACACCCGCCTGCGTCGCCATCGCCTGGACCCTGCGGCGCAGCAACGTCATCTCCATACCGAAGGCTTCGAGCCTCCAGCATGTCCGGGAGAACGCGTCCGCGCCTGACCTCCGCCTCACCGAGCAGGACCTCGCCGATCTGCACGCTGCTTTCCCTCCGCCCTCTCGCGACATCCCCCTCGAGACACTCTAGCCGTGGCCGCGGCAACATCGTGGCGCACGCGTTCGTGACGTCGCGAGCGGTTCGACAGGACTTCGACCGCGGGAGGGACAAGCACGCCGGCTGCTCCGGCATGTCAGAATCACGTGCAGCGTGAACGCGTCCTTCTCTCAAAGGAAATTTTTCCTGACCCTCGCGGGCCTGTTCGTCCTCGTCTGGACCCTGCTCGCGTTGCATCCTACGTACCGCGCAGACTGGGCACTGGAGAACTGCCTGGTTGCGCCGTTCGTTCTCTTTCTCGCCTTCTCGGCCCGGCGCCTCCCGCTGTCGCGCATCTCCTGCGTGTGCATCTTCGTGTTTCTCTGCCTGCACGAGGTCGGGGCGCACTACACCTACGCGAAGGTCCCCTACGAGTCCCTGTTCCGCGCTCTCACGGGCCGCAGCCTCGATGCCCTGCTGGGCTGGCAGAGGAACGACTTCGACCGCATCGTGCACTTCTCTTTCGGCCTGCTCATGGCCTATCCGATCCGCGAGCTGGTCATCCGCGTCGCCGAGCTGCGGGGATTCTGGGGATACTACATTCCCCTCGACGTGGTCATGGCCTGCTCGATGCTCTTCGAGCTACTCGAGTACGGCACGGTCCTGCTGTTCGGTGGAGACCTCGGGATTGCCTACCTTGGAGCTCAGGGGGACCCATGGGACGCCCAGAAGGACATGGCCATGGCGACCTTCGGGGCCGTGATCGCCATGGGCATCACGGCGACGATCAATCTGTCTCTCCAGCGGGACTTTGCGCGCGAATGGGTCGAGAGCCTGCGGGTCAAGCAACTCGAGCCTCTGGGCGAGGAGGCCATTGCCCGGATGCTGGAGGACCGACGCCGGGCCCGCTCGACACTGTCCTGAACGTCCTCCGCCACGCTGCTCAGGGCATAGCCTAGGTTAGGAGCCTTCTTGCAGATTGTCTTGGGGTTGTCTGTCTTGTCTGCCATTGTCTGCCATTGTCTGTCTTGTTGTCTTCCGAGTTGTCTTTCGGGTTTGTGTTGACTTCGAGCGTGGCATAGCGTACAAGAAGACCGTAAGGGCTCCTTCCAGGAAAAAGAAAGAGGAAAAGCACATGAGCGCCTTGGCTTTCGGCGCGGGCGGAGCGTTCGTGGTGATCGCGGGCCTCACCACCGGCTCGATCCTCGCGCGGGATTTGGGGTTCGAGCAGCGCGTGGCCGCCCAACGCGCTGTCGAGGAAGTCTACTGGCGGCACAGGATCTGGCCGAAGAACAACCCGGGGCCCAAGCCGCCGCTCGAAGAGATCCTCCCCGAGCAAGCGATCCGCCGGAAGGTCGAGGATGCCCTGAAGGAATCCGCGGCTCTGGAAAGGCTGTGGGGCCGGCCGATCACAGCCGCCCAGCTCCACGCCGAGATGGAGCGGATGGCGCGGGACACTCGCCGCCCCGGTGTGCTCCGGGAGCTGTTCGCTGCGCTCGGCGATGACCCCAGGCTCATCGCCGAATGCCTGGCCCGCCCCATCCTGGCAGACCGGCTCGCGCGAAGCTGGTACGCCCGCGACGAACGCTTCCACGGCGAGATGAGACGCCTGGCCGAGGAGGCCATGGCGCTCGACCCCAGCCTCGAGGGGATGAGGCGCTGGGGAGGACGGTACTCGGAGACGACATGGAGGCTTGGGCCGGTGTGTCCTCGGTCGGATGGGGGAACGACCGTCTGTCTCGCTGCCGACGAGTGGCCGAGGACACTGGAGCGCCTGGCGGGGCGTCTTGGAGTCGCTCGGATTGCCGACGCCGGATCGGACGCGCCGCCGTTTCCACTCGGGCCCGGACCTCTCGTCGAGGACGAAGACTCCTTCTCGGTGACCGCGGTGCTGTCGAGGACCGAGGACTCCGTCAGGACGGCCACGGTCGTCTGGCCGAAGGAGTCCTTCGACACGTGGTGGGAGCGGGAGCGCGGAGCCCTGCCCTCAGAGGTCGCGGAGGAGGAGCAGGCCTACTCGGCCGTGACGCCATTGTCGCCCTCCTCCTGCGTGGACGACACCTGGGCGCCGACCAACCACGAC
>QHYA01000024.1 GCA_003223995.1 Acidobacteriota bacterium
GGTTGACTTCCCGGCCTCCATTCATTTCTCAGGCATTGACCTCTTCCGACGGGCGGACTTCGCTCCGCCATCGACTCGCTGCTCCCTGCTGTCTCGTCGTTCTCGTGCTCTCCGCCGGTTCCTCTCTCTTCACGGGATGCTCTCGGGGCTTCGGCGGCAGGGACCGGCCGAACCTCCTCTTGATCTCGATCGACTCCCTCAGGGCTGACCGCACGGACGGCGTCGGCTCCCCGCTTCCGACGGGGCCTCGCGTGCGAAGGCTGGCGCAGGAAGGGGTGATCTTCCGCTCCGCGACGGCGGCGGCCCCGTGGACGACCCCTTCGATGATGACCGTGCTGACCGGACTCTACCCATGGAGCCACCATGTCCGCGACCATGACTTCTCCCTCTCGCCACAGGTCCCGCTGCTGTCGCAGCGGCTGAAGGAGGCCGGTTACGCGACAGCCGCCATCGTCCCCTCTGCGACGCTGGGAGAGGATTATGGCTTCGCGCGCGGCTTCGACCTCTATGTCAACGGCCACTACGGCCACCAGGAGGTCACGTCGCCCGCCATGGCCGGCCAGGCGCTCTCGTGGCTCGATCGCCAGGGAGGCCCCTTCTTCTGCTGGATCCATCTCTGGGACCCTCACTTCAACTACCTTCCTCCGCATCCCTACGATGCGTCTTTCCCCTCCGACTTCCGCCCCGCCGAGAACCGCTACCAGCTCGCCGAGCTGAAGAACCACGAGTCCCCTTTGAGGTTGGAGGAGGTACGCTTCCTGGAGTCGCAGTACGAAGGGGAGATCCTCTACACCGACCGGTACGTCGGGGACCTGCTGGACCTCCTCGATAGGCGCCGGGCACGACGCGACACCCTCGTCGTGCTGCTGGGAGATCACGGCGAGGGCTTCCAGGAGCACGGATGGCTGACCCATACGATGCGAGTTTACGAGGAGATGGTGCACATTCCCCTGATCCTCTCCTGGCCGGGGCATCTGCCGCAGGGCTTGAAGATCGATGTGCCGGTCAGCCTCGTGGACCTTCAGCCCACGATTCTCGATCTGCTGGGACGACCGCCGCAGGGCAACATGATGGAGGGGCGCAGCCTCAAGCCGTTGATCGAAGGGATGGAGAAGGCGAAGCCCGAAGGGGCGCCAACCGGGCAGGCCCCGCAAACCAGTCCTTCGCCCATCGTGAGCGAGACGGTACGTCAGGCTTCCTTGGGGTCGCTGCGAGAAGGGGACTGGAAGTATATTCTCAATTTCGACAGTTGCCGGGGCGAGCTCTACGAACTCTCGGCGGACCCGGCGGAGAAACGCAACCGCGTGGATGCGGAGCCTCGAAGGGCTGCGGTGCTGCGAAGCGCTCTTCTCGAATTCTACCGGAACCGTCCCTTGTCGAGCCGGATCCCGGTGGTGCATCTCGAGAACCTCCGGACGCCCCAGTTCGAGTTGCTTCGTTCCCTCGGGTACCTTCAGACGGACCGATTCGGAGACCGCCTTGCTCCCATAGGAAGGACCGACCCTCTCCACTCTGACCCACTCCTCGTTCGCGTACGAGACGGGGAAGACGCGGGGGCCCGGGAACGCCCATTATGAATCGATCGAATTCCTCGGCGACGCCGTGCTAGGGCTGCTCGTTGCCGAGATGATCTTCCGCAGCTTCCCCGATTACTCGGAGGGAGAGATGAGCCGCCTGAGAGCGTCGCTCGTCAGCGCGCGCTCCCTCACCGAGAAGGCGGAAAAACTCGACCTCGGGCGGCATCTCCGCCTCGGCCGCGGGGAGCGCGCGAGCGGCGGTCCTTCGAAACACTCGATCCTCGCCGACGCCTTCGAGGCGCTGCTGGGGGCAATCTACCTGGATGGGGGGATCCGCGCCGCACGTTCCTTCGTCCGGCGCCAGTTCGGCAACGCGATGGTGCAATCAAGACCCACCATCGCTCAGGCGGGCGATTACAAGACGCGACTGCAAGAGATCGTCCAGGCGGTTGGAGGCCCGCCTCCCGGTTATGCCGTCGTCAGCGAGGAGGGGCCGCCGCACAGGAAGCGTTTTGAAGTGGAGGTGAGGCTGCCCGGCGGGGGAGCATTCCGCGCGGCGGGTTGGTCCAAGAAGCAAGCCGAGCAGGAGGCGGCGAAGTCGGCCCTGCGTTCGATCGGGGTCGAAGTTGACCCGCCACCCGCGGGCGGGTAGATTTCCTTCCGCCATCAGGGCGAAATCAATCGAGAAGTCGGAGTAGGAATCACGGTTGCCCATAACCCCCTCCACAGATCCGGACGAGCGGATTTCCCGCATCCGGCTCTTGCCTCAGGTGATGACGCCAAGTCGCCTCAGGGGGTAGGGGTGGCACACGCGGGCGAGGGGCAACCAGCGGTTGATGAGTCGCCGCATCCGGTCCCAGAGAACCCGGCCGTTCTGGCTACGCCGCGACATGGCACGCCACCAGAGCCGCCCTACCTGGTACCGAAACGTACGCAGCGCCGGACCGTTCATGGGCACCCCGAAGTAGCGGATGTGTCCACCGACGACCGAGCGCAGCCACTTGCCCACCTCGGGGACGGGATCGTGCATGCGCCGCCTGAGCTCGGCCTTCACCTCGCTCAGCTTCGCCTGCAGCCGCTTGCGGATCGTCTGCCGCAGCACCGTGAACCGTCCGTTACTCCTCTTCTTCCCGCAGATGTGCGTGAATCCGAGGAAGTTGAACGTCTCGGGCTTCCCTTCTCCGCGCCTCTTGCGGTTGTCGGCCGCAAAAGGGCCGAACTCCACAAGGCGCGTTTTCTCAGGATGCAGTTCCAGTCGGAACTTACGAAGCCGTTCGATGAGTTCCGCCCAGAACCGCTCGGCGTCCGCCTTGCTCTGGAATCCGACCACGATATCATCAGCGAACCTGACGACGATGACATCGCCGTGGGTCTGCTTGCGGCGCCACGCGCGGACCCAGAGGTCAAAGGCATAGTGGAGGTAGATGTTCGCCAGCAGCGGCGATGCGTTGCCGCCCTGGGGCGTCCCCTCCTCCACCCGCATCCGCTTCCCGTCCTCCAGCACGCCGGCGTTCAGCCATTTCTGGATGAGCCGCACGACGCGCCGGTCCACGATGCGGTGCTCGACGAACTTTACCAGCCAGCCGTGGTCGATGGCATCGAAGAAGCCACGGATGTCCAGGTCGAGCACCCAGTTCACCTTTCTCGTAAGCAGTGCCGTGTAGAGCGCGTCCAGCGCGTTGTGCTGGCTGCGCCCCGGCCGGAACCCGTACGAGAAGCCGAGGAAGTCCGTCTCGTAGATGGCGTTCAGCACCTCGACCGTCGCGCGTTGGACGATCTTGTCCTCCAACGCAGTGACGCCGAGCGGCCTTTGCCGCCCGTCGGCCTTGGCGATGTAGACCCTACGGACCGGCTTCGCCCGGTACGCCCCACGTTTCAGCCTGTCAGCGAGGTCTTGGAGGTTATCCCCCAGCGCCTCGCCGTAGTGCCGCCACGTCTCACCGTCCACGCCCGGCGCGGCTTCCTTCTTGAGGCTGAAGTAAGCCGCCCGAAGTGTTTCGGGGTTATAGACGTGGTGCAGGAGCGCCGTGAACTTGGCCTTCCTGTCCCTTCTTGCTGCTTGACGTACCCGCTCCAGCGCACTGGGCGCGCATTTCCGGCTCGGAGTCCGGGGCGCGTTTTGCTGTTGCGGGTTCCCTTTGGCCAGGCCCCTTCCCTCCATCCCCTCCGCGGTTGGGTCCGCGTCCGCAGTGGGCGCCGTAGGTGCTCCCTTGGCTGTGTCCGGCGTTTCCGCCTTCGTGCCCGTGTAGGGTCCACCGTAGCCCCGGTGCTTCTGCTGACCGCCCTTGTTCGGGGACTTCGCAGGTACATCGGGCCTGTCCGACTTCCCGTGTCCGTTCATCGTCGGCGTACGTCCTTGGACTTCCCGACACGTCCCGTGGCGCCATCCGCCGCGGGTGGACACGGGATCTCCCGGTTCTCGTGCGAGGTGTTTCCGTACGTGCACGGGGTCTCTGACCGCGCGGGGCTCCGTCGCATCTCGCGATGTCGATGCGCTGGATGGTGCCTTCCGCTTCTCCTTACAGCGTCGGCGTCCCGGAGAGATTCTCTTTCGCGGCTGAATACCCGGCCCGCACGTACCCCTGTCAACGCTTCGACGCCCCCCTTGCGGGTAGCTCCGCATGACTCGGGGCCGGTGTGGGTCGCTAGCCCTTCACCGTATGACTTTTTCAATCACGGCACCTCGCCGGTTTAACCCGGCGCACAAGGAGAAGGCTATGGCTTCCCGCGTCGTGAAGCTGCGGTTTCCCGAGACAGAGAAGCTCTACCAGCAGTTCGTCGAGGGGATCGAGGGAAGGATCCTAGATCCCAAGACCGACCGCGACGTGCTCTGCCGGGACGTCCTGACCGACATCTACTTTCCGGGCCGGCGGTGGGACGATCTGATGGCGGACAGGTCCCTCTCCCCTTACTCTCGGGCGACGGTCGCCTCGCTCGATCCGCGCAACATCACGCTGGAGCCGGAGTACTACGCCGAGTGTGACCCCGAGAAGTACTACCGTGCGAAGCCGCTCATCTGGATGTGGGTCATGTACGATCGGTCCCCCCTGGGGCAGGCGGGGCAGCTCGGCTTCGACTTCCGCCGCATGCTGGCACGGAACATCTTCCGGCGGTGCGGGCGCAACCTGAAGATCTGGCAGTACGTCGAGGTCTCGTTCGGCTACAACATCACCGTGGGCGATGACTGCGTCTTCCACCGTTACGTGCTGCTGGACGATAGGGGGGAGATCGTCATCGGCAACGGCGTTTCGATGTCGGACTACGTGAACGTGTACTCCCACTCTCACGAGATCGAGGACATCAACGATGTCAGTCTCGGGCGGACCGTCATCGGCGATGGCGTCCGTCTCACCTATCATTCTGTCGTCCTTTCCGACCGCAAGATCGGCGAGAACGCCATGCTCGGAACGATGGCCGTGCTGACCCGGGATATCGAACCGCATCACATCCATGTCGGGATACCGGCCAAGTCCGTGAAGGTCAAGAAGGCCGGACTCGCCGGTCCGAAAAGCGGCGCCTGAAAGGGCCCGAGCGGTCTCCCCCGGGGACCGGCCGCCCTGCCGGAAACGGTCCTCAGGAACGCCTTATCTTTTCATTGTCCGCCCCGATGTCTCCTCGTACATTTCCAGGCCATGCCAGGGAAAGCCTTATTGGGCCTGGGTTTCTGGCTCATCGCCTCCCCACTCATCATGGGTCAGGGCGGGGCGGCCAGCGCAGAAAACCTGCCTCAGGACGCCCTGATCGAGCAGGTTTGCAACTCCCTCTACGTTGCCGAGGAGGCTTTCCGGTCCGACCCGCTTCTCGGGGAAAAGCTCCTGCGCGAGCTGACGAGCGAGCATCCCGCGCACGCCGCAAGCTGCATGCTGGAAATGGCGGCCAGCGATCCCGCGGACGAGCCAGCAGGGGACGGCAAACAACCTGGGCTTCTTCGCGAGCGCTTCCTGAAAGCCGCGGCCTCCGCTCTCTCTCGTCGTAGAGGCGGTGCTTCCCTCGAACCTTCGGATCCGTCTCAAAGCGGAGGGGTTGGCTCGGCAGTTTCCGCCGCTGCATCGTCACGAGCATTTCTCGCCGGTGGCGAGCGGAAGCTCCGGGGCGGCGCGGCAGAGGCGGCTGTCGAGGAGTTTCGCTCTGCGGCCGCCGCCGCTCACAAGGCGCAGGATGCCTGGCTCGAGATGAGAGCACGGGCGATGCAAGCGAGGGCTGAGGAGCAATCGGGGCGGGCCGATCTGGCCCTGGGGATTCTCGATGAGGCCTTCTCTCTCGCCGAGGAGGCGGCCGATGCGCTCTGGCAGGCCGAGATCCTCCTCCGTTCGGGCAGGATCCTGATGGACTTGCAAAGGCCTGCCGAGGCCCTGGAGCGCTTCCTCGCCTCTTCGCAGCTCCTCGCAGGAAACCCGGGGCAGGAGCGATCGCGCCGGATCGCGCTGGGGGAGGCCGCCGGCGCTTGCGCGGAGTCCGCTCTGCAGGAAGCGGCTCATGGGAATCCGGCAACAGCCTCGGAGCTGGTCTCCCGCGGAAGCCGCTACGCCCGGGAGGCAGAGGACGAGACGGCGGTCGCGAGGCTGCTCCTCGTCCGGGCCGAGCTGCTCGGAGGGAGAGAACGGGAGAACGCCGTGGGTCTGCTCCGGCAGGCGCTGAAGGTCTTCCGTGAGAATGCCGACGATCCGGGGATGGCGGAATCGGCGAGCCGGCTGGGACGGCTACTGGAGAAGGATCTTCCGTCGGAGTCGGCCGCCCTCCTGCGGGAGGCCGCGGAGGCGTCCTCCGCCATGGGCGATGACGAGCGGGTCGGCGACCTTCTGGCGGAGTCGGCCGAGGTGGCCCGCCGGAACGGCCTGCGGAGCGAGGCGCACAGCAGCTTGACGATCGGCCTGGGCGAGGAGTGGGCTCCACTGTCTCTCGAAGCGGCGGACAGGCTTCACCTGACCGCCGGCCACCTGGCTCTGGAGGAGGGGAAGCCCGCCGCGGCCCTGCCGGCTTACGCGGCGATTCCAGGGACTCGCGGCGTCGGCGGAGAGGCGCGCTGGGGAGAGGGGATCGCCAAGCTTCGGCTCGGCCATCCGGAAGCGGCGGCACAGGTCCTGCTCGTGGCTCTGCCGAAAGAGGAACTTCCGAGCCGTGCCCTTCTGGCCGCGACCTTGACCTCTCTCGACCGTGCGGGTCGCTCGGGGGATGGGGAAGCGTTGAGACGCATGCTTCGGAGGCTCCTGCCGGAACCTCCACCCACCTCCGGAGAGGGCGTTGCTGAAGCGACGGCCGCTCTCACGGCCCTGCTCGATCTGCTCGACGGAGCCGATGCGCCCGCGCGTTCCTGCGCTGACCGGCTCGCGGGCTCCGAAGATCCTCAGGCTCTCTACGATGCGGCTGGCCTGTACGCTGCACTGGGGATGCGGTCAGAGTCTCGCTTGGCGCTTTCCCGCGCCAGGGGCCTCGGGCTCGATCCTGTCCTCCCCTTGCTCGATCCTTCCTTCGACCGCCCCGATCGTTGATCCAACGTCCGCGTTCCCATTTCTGATCCCAGTTGTCATTTCTTCTCTATCAGGCCTGGGGCGGCTGAGATCCTGTAGATGACGACCGGAGGCACGTCCGCCGGAGTGCGGAAGAGATGCCGGGGGGGATACTCGCGCGCCTGCCAGGGGAGGTCCGGGGCGTCGAGGACGAACCGTTCCACCGCTTGTCCACGCGAGGCGAGGGCCTCGAGAAAGATCTGTTCCGAAGGGGCCCCGATGAACCCTTCCCAGTCCCGCCTGGGTGTGAACAGAAAATCGCCTCGCTTCGAGTTCTTCTGCAGGAACTCCACCGCTCCATCGATGGGTCCCCGGACCGGTCGGAGGAGGCTCTCCGCGTAGTCGTACAGGTCGGTCCTCAGCAGTCCCGGGCGTCCCGAGGGGGGCCAGAGCGACAGTGGGAAACCGAGCAGGTGAGTGAACAGGTGGATCCCGACCAGCCCTGCTATCCAAGCGGGACGCGTCTTCCGCACGGAGCAGATGGCCCCGGCGAAAAGCAGCGCCGCGAGGGGGAGAATGTTGATGACGTAGCGGAAGCCGATGATCATCACCAGCCTGGGCCAGAGGGTCAGGTTGCTCAGGAGGACCGAAAGCAGGATCGTCACCGCCAGCCGCCGGCTCCAGCCCGCCCCCACGAGCCGCCCGCCCGCCAGCACCGAGAGGATGGCGATGCCGGGGAGAGGGAGAAGGCAGCGGTTGAGATCTCCCAGCACCCAGGCCGTGCGGGAGGGATAGTCCGAGAGGTCAGTTGCCGCCTCCGCCGCGAAAGCAAAGGGGGGAAAGCATATGAAGAAGGGGATCGTGAGGACCGCCGCCGCGAACAGCCCGGCGACCAGCCGCCGGTCGAACGATCGCCAGCCGCGAGTCAGGACGCGCCCTGCCACCACGGAGGGCGCCGTTGCGCCGCAGACCAGGTAGTTGACATGGAACAGAAGGCCGATGGCCGCCCCGAAACGCAGCCAGCCCCATCTCAGGCCGTCGCCTGCGAGCTTCCGGCCCAAGCGCCAGGTGAGCCAGACGGTCATCAGGCCGCAGAGCGCGAAGGGGAGGCGCGCGGTGAACGTCCCCTGGCCGAAGAGGGCAAAGAAGCCCGCGACGAGATACGACGGCAGCCAGGACTTCCCGAACAGCAGATGCGAATCGAAGTCGATGGCGTAGAACTGCGCCACGAGGTTGTTCCCGTCCCAGACGCGCGGCAGCCCGAAGCGGAGCGTATTGCGCCCGAGCAGCGCCGTTTCAGCCTCGTCCTGCCAGAGACGCGGAGCCCCGAGCCCATAGAGGAGCAGGAGGGCGGCGAGCCCGAGGATGACACACAGGGCGATTCTCTCAACGAGCGTTGGCGAGCCGGGCTGCTGTGTCGGTTCGAAAGGCTCCTGGCGCGGGACCGTTCGCCGCGCGGCCCTGCCCGAGCGCTTGTGCCGGCCCATCTGTGGAGCGGTTCGAGCAAAGCGCCTGGACAGGACCCTCGGCCGCACGAGCCCGGCCCCATGCTCAGAGGCGGCCGGCCCGATTTTCGCCACGAGAGGCTGCGGGCAGGGCGAGTCCACACGAAGGGGCTGCTTGCAGGGAAGCGGGGTCATCTGTCCAGATCGCCAAGCCGGCGGCGGACCTGCTCGGCTGTCTCCACGGGAACTCCTGCCAGCGAGAGGATCGCTTTGTACTGGCGCCTTGCGCCCGGCCGGTTGCCCGACTTTTCGAAGGCTTCTCCGAGTATGAGATGGCCCGTCACGCTGCCCGGAGCGAGACGCAGGATTCGCTGCGCTTCCTCGGCCGCCTCGCTCACGCGCCCGCTGCGCAGAAGGGCCGAGGCCAGATTCTCCTGTCGTGGCATGTCGGACGGCGCAACGGAGCGTAGGCGCGCCGCGGATTGGAGGGCGTCATTGATTCGGCCCAGGACGATCTCCGCCAGGGCGCGCGCCTCGATGACGCGAGGTTCCCGCGGTGAAAGTGTTTCCGCCTGACGGTAGGCATCGAGGGCACCCTTCCAGTCTCCCGCGGCCTCGAGGGCTAGGCCCAGGTTGTAGACGTGGCGGGGATCGGCCGGGTCCTCGAGCTGAGCGAGGCGATACTCCGCCGCCGCCCGCAGCGGCTGGCGCTGCCCGAGCAGGATCTCACCGAGGATGGCATGGGCTTCCGCGGCGTCGGCGTGGCTCGCGCCGCTCTCGATCGCGCGGGAGGCGGCGTCCAACGCATCCTCCAGGCGTCCTGTTTTCTTGTAAAGCTGCGACAGGACGACCAGGTCCGTGGGGATCGGCTCGGGGCTTCCGGCAGAGGCGCGCAGCATGGGCTCGGCCTTCTCGTATTAAGCAGCGCGCCTCGGCTCGGATCAACATGCCATCGTCCTTCCAGTCCCCGATCCGGGCCCAGGTCCGGGCTCCCAGCCCCAGCAGAATGGTCAAGGGGATCGCTGCCGAGGCCCGACGGCCGCGGACCGGCAGGAGTCCCGCCATCCTCCGCACCGCGAGGGCCGTGCTGCCGGCCAGGGCGACCGTCAGGCCCCAGCACGGAAGGAAGAAGAGGCGCTCGGCCATCATGGTGCCGATCAGGATGAAAAGGTTGGAAGTCAGGCAGTAAGCTGCGGCGAACGATGCCAGGCCGAAGGCAATCGTCCTCTCCCCGCGAGCGAACGACCAGAAGAAGGCGAGAGCGAGCCCCAGGGCAAGACACAGTGAGACGAGGACGACGGGATCGAGGATCGAGAAGGGAAGGGGGAAGGATCCCTCGGAATAATCACTCGCGAGACACGCCGGCCAGAAGTAGAGCTTGATGTACCTCGCGAGCAGGGAGAGCGCTGCGACCGGCCTCCAGGAGGTCGGGAGCAGAACGAGCGGGTTGTCCACCGATGTGATCGCTGAAGGACGGAAAACTCCCCCCGTGACGATGACGCGCAGCCCCAGGGAGGCAGCAATGGCGGCGGCAAACGGCCAGCAAGGCAGGAGCCGGAGCAGCGCCGCCCGGATGCCGCGCGGCGCAGGCGCTCGATGGTGGGCGAACTCGGCGGCGATGCCGATCGGAAGGCAGGCGGACGGAGTCTCCTTGTAGAGAAGCCCGGCGAGAAGCGCAAGAAACACTCCGCCAGCCGGCAGCCAGCGAGCCGGCGGCACGGAGAATCGATCCGCCTCCCGCCAGCCCAGGTAGATCAGAACCGCGAGCAGGCCCGAGCCGGCCGATGCCAGCTCCTTCAGTCCGACGATGGCGGCGACGGACTCGGAATTGATGGGGT
>QHYA01000025.1 GCA_003223995.1 Acidobacteriota bacterium
GTGTGCGGCCACCTGGGCGTCGGCCGCCGCGTGGCTCTCGGGGGGATGCACGCTGCGGCGCCGGATCCTGGCGTTCTCCGATGGTACAAGGTGCGCTCCGGCGACAAGACCGTGACCTTTATCAACGCGTTCGCGGCCAACGATCCGGATTCGACGACGCTGATCTGGAAGCGGCTGGGCCTCGACCGCCCCGGCGACGGCGGGAAGCGCATCGTCCTGGCCAACTGCCGCAAGGACCGGCTCCACCGTTCGGGGCAGCTTGCCGAGTTGGTCGCCGGGAGGCTGACCCCGGACCATATCGTCCTCACCGGGGAGGGGACGGGCATCGTCGCGGTCCAGGCCCTCTCGAGAGGGATCCCGCCGGCGCGACTGAGCGACCTCGGTGGTCTGGAGGCGGGACCCGTGTACGAGCGCGTGCTGGGGCTGGTGGAGGACGAGGCGGTGGTCGTGGGGATCGGCAACATGGTCGGCCTCGGCGGAGAGATCGCGCTCCATTTCCGCAACAGGGCAAGCGCGTGACTGAGCAGGCGATCGGCCTCGGCCTCGTCATCAGCTTGATCTTCTCCGAGACGCTGGGGCTCGCAGCGGGGGGGATGGTCGTCCCGGGCTATCTCGCGCTCATGATGCATCAGCCCTTGAGGATCCTGGGCACCATCCTCACGGCGCTGGCCACGCTGGCGTCGCTCAAGCTGCTATCCGGCTACGTTTTGATCTACGGGCGGCGTCGCATCGTCGTCGCGGTCCTTATCGGCTTCGCCTTCGGAGCGCTCTCTCGTGACTATCTGATCGTCAAGGCGGGGGACTCCGCCCTGGATATGCGCACGATCGGCTTCGTCATCCCGGGGCTGATGGCCAACTGGATGGAGCGGCAGGGGATCATCCCGACGATGAGCGTGATGGTCACGACCGCCGTCCTGGTGAGGCTCCTGCTGATGCTGCTCAACGGAGGCAACATCATCCATTGAGCCCGCGCCGCCCGTGAGCACGAACCGTACCTCGGCGGCCCCCCTGGTGGGCCTGGCCTGCCTGGCGCTCGTCCTCTACGCAGCCTCGGAGCGGTCGCTGTCTCCCGTCCACGCCGAGGCTTACAAGAAAAAGCTGGAGGCGGTTCGTCTGATGCAGGACGGTGAGGCGGCCGTCCTTTCGGCGAAGCGGCGGAAGGGAGTCTCCATCGACCGGAAGAACGACCCCGAGGGGTACGGGGTGATCGGCCCGCAGTTCACACTCATCACGACCGACCGTGGCTCCCAGACGGCCAAGAGCCTGGCCGCGCATCCCAACTTCGCCGCCGCCGTGACGCAAATGATGCTCCTGGCCGGCGTGGAGCGGGGGGACCTCGTCGCCGTGGGCATGACCGGCTCCCTGCCGGGACTGAACCTCGCGGTGCTCTCGGCCTGCAAGGTCATCGGCGCCGACCCGCTCGTCATCACCTCCGTCGGCTCGTCCATGTTCGGAGCGAATGATCCCGAGCTCACCTGGCTCGACATGGAGTCGGCGCTCGTGGACAGAGCGATCCTCCCCTACCGTTCCCTGGCGGCGTCGCTCGGCGGCGGAGGGGATGTGGGGCGGGGGCTTTCTCCCGCGGGCCGGCAGCTCATACTCGACGCTATCGCCCGCAATGGCGTGAAGCTGCTCGAAGTCGACAACGCGCTCGAAGCCGTCAAGCAGCGCATGACGCTCTACGACGCTGCGGCCGCCTCGCGCGGCAGGCGGATCCGGCTCTATGTCAACGTCGGCGGTGGCGTCGCGAGCCTGGGCGGCGCCCCGAACGCAAGGCTGATCCCCGCCGGCCTCAGCCGCCGTCTCACCGAGCGCAACTATCCCAACCGCGGCGTCCTCAACGTATTCGCGGAGAGGGGCGTCCCTGTGCTCCATCTCCTGGAGGTCGAGAAGCTGGCCCGGGAGCTCGGCATCACGGACGCCTCCCCCGGGACAGTGCGGCCCGGCCAGGGTCTCCTCTTTATCAAGTACACCTACAACCTCTGGATCGTCGGGGCCTCGGCGCTCCTGGTGCTCCTCGCCAACACTCTCGTGCTGAGGCTGGATATCCGGAAAAGGATGCTCCGGTGGTCTCGCTCGGAAAGGATCGCGCACTCATGAAGATCTTGAATCGGACCCCTGCTGCCGTGATGGTTTCGATGGCCGCTCTGCCAGCCGTCTTGCTCTGTTCCCCCGCTCTCGCCGAGACCTGGCGGGGAGTCGAGCGTCTGAAGGGCCGTGATCGGGTGACCGTGATCGTCGAGGAAAAGACGCGAACGTACTTCCGCGCCACGCCAGAGGCGCCCCTCACCGTCCCCGTGAAGGGTCCGGCGAGAGTGCGCTTGGTCTCCCGGGCCGAGCTGCCAGCGGGAGCTCAGGCTTCCTCTTATCGCGTCCGGGCGATGCTGGGTCGAAAGCTCCTCGAGCGGCAGGGCACGGAGAGCACGCCATCGAAGGACGCGCGCCTTGCAAAGACCCCGCGAGCGATCGGCCAGAGCCGTCAGATGATCGTGAACGTCCCGAAGGGGGAGCACGAACTGAAGGTTTCCATCGAGGGAGCGTCTTCGGTCCTGCTTCGCATCCTCGTCTCCGAGGGGGCCGGCCGCGAGGAGCGCACCGTCGGTCTCGCGCCCGTCGAGGCAGCCAGGACCGTGTCGTTGAAGGAGAACGAAAAGATCTTTCCCTACTACAGCGCTCTGCCCGGAAAACCGATACGGTTCAAGGTCGTCGGACCCGCGAGTCTGGACCTTGTCACCCGGCTCGACTACGACTCCTCCATGCGGGGTTCGCAGAGCTACCGCCTGGCGATCTCCGATGGCAGCAAGCATCCCCGCGAGGTGGAGTTCAAGACGACCAAGGCCCTGACGGCGATCTACGCGGACCTGCCGGAGCTCGTGCCGTCGAAGTTCCGCCGGCTCAAGCTCTCCGTGGGCGAGGGAACGCACGAGATCACCGTGGCGCTCCTCAAGCCGGTGACAGGATCGGTCGAGGTCCAGGCTCGCATCCCAGAGCCGTGGGTCGGGAAGGCTGAGTGAGGGATCGGGGGATCGGACCCGCCGACGTAAGACACAAGGTCAGCCTGCCAGAAAGAACCCCCGCGGGATGCGCCCCGCGGGGGTGGAGTGGAAAAGGCGAAAGGGCTGGTTGAGGAAGACGCTACTTGAGGAACACGCGGAGGCCGGCGTAGAAGCGGGTCACCGAATCGTTGGGGTTGCTGCCGCCGCCGGTCAACCCGTCATCGGGGCTGAGGTTGGAGTAGTTGGCGTAGAGGGAGACGTTCTCGGAGTACCGGTACTGGTACCAGAGGTCCCATTCGGTGCCGAAGTCCTCGATCTTGACCGAGTCGACCTTGTCCTCCGTCGGTTGGAACTTCCAGTACCGGCCGCCGAACATGTGCTCGCCGTTGTCGTAGTTGAGGTCGTAGGCGACGTTGTAGGCCGTCAGGCCGGAGCTGAAACCTGACGGGCCGGATCCGATGAAGTAACCGCTTCCGATGTTGGCGCCGAAGAAGTCGGCATTGCCATAGCGGCCATGGTTGCTCGGGAAGAGGGCCACCCAGGAATCTATGTTCTTGTCCGTGACGTTGTCGTCGCCGGACTTGTAGATGATCCCTCCGCTGACCCTGTGGATGGTGTCGCCCATGGCGAAGTTCCACCCCACGGAGCCGTCAATGATCGTGCCGCCAAAGTCGAGCTTGTCGGTGAAGTCCCCGTCTCCGTTAAAGTCTCCGACGTCGGTCACATCACCGGTTTGCATGGCCCCCTCGATGTTCCAGTCCAGGGGGAAGTCATCGGCGTCCTTCTTGGTCTTGACCGCCCGCCACCAGTGGGCGCCGAATGTCCAGAGGTGCGGCGCGCCGATTGGATCGAAGACGTCTCCCGTGAATCCGTCCTGGAAGCCGATGCCGTAAACGTCCACATCGCCCCAGCCCTCCTCCTCGCCCGTCTTGAGGGAGAAGACGCCGCCGTCGAGGACGTGATTGTCGTGTGCGGCATCGACCGTCAAGCTCGAATCGATCGGCTCTGTCTGCGAGGTCCTGAAGTAGAAGGCGTGGACGCTCCAGTCCTTCTCGTCATACCCGGCCTTGATGCCATCGAAGACGGTTCCGTTGTAGAACTCCTCGTTTCCGATGATCAAGCCCGTGCCGAGGGGTGACTCCATCCGGCCGACCTTGGCCCAGAAGTCGGAGCCTCCGATCTTGTTGAGCGCGACGTAACCCTGGTACAGCGAGGTCTCACTCTTCCTGGCGCCAGGCAGCGCGGAATCGCCGTCCAGGTTCTGACCTACAGGGCCGAAGAAGCCGAAGAACCCGTTGGTGGCAAACGACTGCTGCGGATCCTGGTTGCCCCAGCTCCCCCAGTTCTGGACCTGGATCTTCACTGAGACGTCGTCAGCCAGTTGCCCGTCCACGCCCACGCGGAACCGATAAGGCATGAACGTGAAGGCGTCCTGTGTGCTGCCGTTATCGTTGAGATCCAGGTAGTTTTCCAGCCGCTCCCAGCGGCTTCGCACTTCTGCACTGACCTGCCACTTCTGGTCGCCCGCATCGGCGGCTCGGGCGAGAGGGACGGATGCCACCATCCCCACGACGAGCACTGCAAGCAACAGCTTCCTATGCATGGGTCTCCCTCCGCTAAAGTTCGCTCGCAATCTGACTGAGCTGGCTAGCCCCCCCATGGGGGATTTACAGACACGCCCAGACCCGTTTCCCACGGATCTGGGCGGCTGCGTACAAGCAATAGAGACGCCACCTGTGCCCAGCGGTGGATCGTTCAGTTAAGTGCTTTTATTTCAGTTAGTTATGAATGAGACGAGCCGACGTGAGGGAGATGCCGGAACTGCCGGCCGACTCCGGATCGTTGGATCGGATTCGGGAAATTGAATCCGTGGCGTGGGTTGTCGTGTCGATTCAGGAGGGAGGCCGGCGATGCGCGAGCACCCAGATCCGCTTCAAAGAAAGCTCCATACGAAGCTCCTCTGGAAGCCTTTCGTACACCTCGAGCAGGTTCTCGAGCGCTCGCTCCTGGTCCCAGACCCGGATCCGGAAGAAGGACTCCTCCTCGCCGATCTCCCTGCTCTCCAGCCCTCCCCACGCGATGAGCAGCCCCTGCTCGGCCCCCACGGCGTCCATGCTGTCTCGCAGGGATCCCAGAGCTTCGCGACCGGCTGGTCGTCCGAAAGGCTCCAGGCATACGCAGATCCGGACGGGGCCCAGCCCGAGCGGCCCCCCCGCGGCGAGAAAGCTCATCGATCCTCCGGGACCGGCCTGCCCGCGTCTGGTCTCGAAGCCATGGGCTGCGAGCACAGCCTCCGAGAGCCGGACCAGTTCCCGCCCCCGGAACCTCTTGCCGATGACCTCGAGGATTTGCTCCCTCGATTGGCGGCCGATGTCGGGCGTCCGGGACGGCCTGAGAGCCCTCGACGGAGGGGGCGGAGGCGCGACGTCCGCGACGGTGGGATCGTTGATCAGCCTCCGGAGGCTCTCCTCGGCCCCGTCGAGCGGGATGAGGGCGAATGTCGCGAAGCCGTCGAATGCACTGAGAAGGTCGCTGCTGATCAGCTCGCGTGCGATTCCCTTCCGCATCCAGCGCACTGGCCGCGTGTGATTCATCCCCGGCCCCAGATCGCTCCGGCAAACGTAGTCCCCCGTGATCTCCGCCACGGCCACAGCGGTTTGGGTGCTCAGAGGCATGACGACGAGATCGCCGAGCTGGGCTGTCCAAACGAACTCGTGAAGCTGCGCCGAGTGGTTCGCGATACGGCTGTCTCTTGAATCGGGATAGGTGCGCCGGTATGCAAACCGAACATCTAATGCAGGCCGTATTCCGAGGCAAATGCCCCCATGCGGTCCGTCGGCTCGAGGTAGGCAATCCGCATTGGCCCCAGTGCGACGGGCACCTCGTGGCGCGAGAGAAGCCCGTTCCGAATGTCCGACAGGAGCCGCGCCGGAGGCTCCTGCCGCGCTTCCTCGATCGGAATGATTTGCAGCGCACGGTCTGCGATGGCCTGCGCGGCTCGGGCCGGTTCGGGCGTGCGATAGAACTCACCCTGCTCCGCGCGCGCCACGTTGAGGAGGTCAGCGGCGTACACCAGCTGCGCCACGGCCTTTGGTCTGAGATAGAGAGGATAGAGGGGGTCGCCAAATCTTCGGGGCACGCTGGCCGCGGCGGCCTCCAGCCTTGCGGAGCCGCCCGGCCCCGCGTCCCAGACCACGGCAATGAGCGGCCCGGCATGCCCTTCCCCGCCGCTCGCGCGAGCGGCCCCCGCGCCGACATCCTGGGCGGAGCGGTCGAAACCGTCCCGCACCTGCTCGAGAAGCCGAGAATGCAAGCTTCCCTTCAGCGCGTACCACGTCACTTGCTCGCGGGAGCCGCCGAAGCTGACGATCAGATGAGCCACGAGCGTGCAGGCGAACACGCAACGGGGCAGAAGCGAGCCTCGGAGCAGGCACCCGGCCGTCAGGGCGAGTCCGGCGAAAGGGATGTAATGATACCGGTCGGAATATTCCGGGATCACGGAGACCATGAGGCTGGCCGCGGCGAACCAGCCGAGTCCGAACCGCGCCGCCGGGTCCTTGATGAGGATGAAGCACACGGCAAGAGAACCCGCCAGGGTCGCGCCCGCCAGCACCGGCGGGGCGATCGAACCGCAACGCAGATGGAAGAAGGCCAGGAAGATCTCCGAAATGTTCCGCGGTGCGACAGCGGGGGAGACGAAGTCATAGGACTTCCATGGTGAGTTGAGGAGGATGGCGAGACGGACCGCGCCGTAGAGCGCTGCGACCCCCGCCAGATATGGACCTGCGAAGGCGAGCCGCCGGCCCCAGCCCCACTCCGACGGGAGGGGGTGAGGCGGCACGGGAAGCGACGCAAGGCGAGAAGCAGGCGAGGGATGAAGCAGGACGAGGAGGGCGCTGACAGGAAGCAGCGACAGGTCCACCTCGTAGGTCAGCAGGCCGAGCAGCGAGAAGAACGCGAACTGCAGCAGCCCAGCGCGGGAGCCTCGCTGGAGAGCGCGAAGCAGCGACAGAAGGGCAGCGAGATAGAAAGCGAACGCGAGGGAGTGGTTCCAGGCCGATATCGAGTACACCGGCTCGGAGAGGCGGTCATGGACCGCCCAGATGGCAACCGTCCCCAGACCCATCCAGGCGGCTGTCCCCGGCTCGACCGCTCGCCCCCTGCTCCAGGATTTCGCGAGCTGCCTCGCCAGCAGCCCGAGCAGGGCCGCGTTCGTCAGGTGCGTCGCAAGGCACACGGCGAACCAGGGGGCCGGATGAGCTCCGAAGAGGCGGACGAGCAACGCCCACGTGGCGCTCATCACCGGCTTCACGAACAAGCCACGGCGCGGAGAGGCGATCGCCGCGCCGCGCAGGCCGCTGATGCGCGCCAGTGACAGCAGCTCGAAATCGTCCCCCGCGAAGGAGAGCGAAAGCGCCGGGGCGAACTGGACCAGCAAGAAGACGGCGAGCAGCACGACGCAGAGCGACAGGGCCGCGACGGCTGTTACGGATCTCCTCACGGAAGGGAAGCATAGGCGACGGCCCTCCGGGAAGCCAGCCGCCCATGCGCTATCATGCGGTGACACTGCACGCGATGAGACTCCTGCTGCTGAGCAACTCCGTCGACCACGGGCGGGGATATCTGGATCACGCTGCCGAGGAGATCGTCTCGTTCCTCGGCCAGGTCGAACGCGTGCTGTTCGTTCCCTTCGCCGCGCGGGATCATCTCGCGTATTCGCACAACGTCCGCGCACGGTTCCTTGCCCTGGGCATCGAGGTGGAGAGAGCGCAGCCGGATCGCGCCTCCCGAGGGGCTGTCGAGCGGGCCGAGGCGGTGTTCGTTGGCGGCGGGAACACGTTCCGATTGCTGGACCGGCTCCAGAGAGCCGGCCTGCTGGATGCTCTCAGGCGCAAGGTGCTCGAGGGGACCCCCTACATCGGCGCCAGCGCGGGGAGCGTGATCGCGGCTCCGACGCTGAAGACGACAAACGACATGCCGATCGTCGAGCCCGCCTCATTCGAGGCTTTGGCCCTCGTGCCCTTCCAGATCAACTGCCACTATGCCGGCCCCGGCGCTTCCTCGAGCCACATGGGTGAGACACGCGAGCAGAGGATCGAGGAGTTCCACGAGGAAAACGATGCGCCGGTCGTCGGACTGCGGGAGGGGACGTGGCTGAGGCGCGAAGCAGGCGTGCTGAAGCTGCGGGGAGCGCCAGGCGCGAGGCTGTTCCGGCGGGGATGCTCTCCATTGGAGCTCTCCGACGGAGCGGACCTGTCCTTCCTGCTCGAAGACCCCGCGACCTGACGCGAGCGCGGGTGATCGGAGACCTGCCGGGAAGCCCGGCCCGGGGGAACCGGCGCCCTTCCCGCCTGCGCTCCCGTCCCGCTGACCCGCTGCGGCAGATCGGG
>QHYA01000026.1 GCA_003223995.1 Acidobacteriota bacterium
CTCAGGCTGGGGGCATGGAAGGCGGCCGGACGGCCCAGCTCTGCGACGACCGGCCCGTAGCCGCACACCAGCCTCCAGCGCCGCCACAAGTCCGCGAACAGCACCGTCAGATCGCTGTAGCCCACAAGGACCTTGGGTCTTCTCGCGAGTGGAGAAAGATCCAGCCGGCCGAACAGCCGCGAGGTCCCCCAGCCGCCCCGGGCGAACAGGATTCCCTTGACCTCGGGATCGTCGATCGCTTCCTGAAGATCGCGAGCACGCTCCTCGTCGGTGCCGGCGAAACAACCCCAGCGCCGCCCGAGGGCCTTGCCTGGCCGGACCGACAGGCCCCAGCGCTCCAGCGTGCGGATTCCTTCTTTCAGGTGCCGCTCATCGCGCGGAGGGAAGGCCGGAGCGACCACCGCAACGGCATCGCCGCGGCGAAGGGCGGGGGGGACGAGACGGCGCCGTTGCCGGGTCATCGGGATGCTGGGGGCTAGGGCCGATCGAGGATGTAGTCGCGCGGAGCGTCGAACCCCTCTCCCCGCGTAGTCTTCGCCGCCGCCCGCATCGCCGCAAACTCCTCGCGAACCCTCGCCACCAGCCCGCTGTCGCACAGCAGATCCACTGCCGTGCGGCCGAGGGTCTTCGCGGCCAGCAGCGCGGCCTGCTTGCCCGTCTGAGTCACCGTCGCCAGGGCGAACGTCTGCGTATGCGAGGCCACATCAGGCGGCACGATGGCAACGTAGGCATGGATCGCGGGAACCCTGAAGGAAACATTCCCCATGTCGAGCGAGCCCATGTGCTCGCGCGGCTCATCGCGCGTGGCCACCCCCTCGGAAGCCAGGTGGCCTTTGTAGATCTCCGCCAGCGTCCGATTCGTGATCATTTCATCGTAGGGGTTGTCGGTGAACTGGAAGGCGAAGGAGCATCCGCTCGCCAGCGCGATCGACTCCACCCAGCGCCTCATCCGCGCGACCACCTCGTCGCGCTCCGGAGAGGTGGGGGCGCGAATGGAGAACTGGGCGACGGCGCGCTCCGGAACGACGTTGGGGCGCACACCCCCTTCCAGGATCACGCCGGGAATGCGGACGTCGCGGCGGGAGGAGCGGCGGATGTGGTCCGCCGCGATGAAGAGCTGAATCATCGCGTCCAGGGCGTTTATCCCCTTGTCCGGGTGAGCCACGGCGTGAGCGGGCTTCCCGTGGAACTCGACCTGCACGCCGATCGTCTCCTCGGCCGGCGTGCCGAAGACGAGGATTTCGCCACCGAGAAGATCGACGAGCCGGCCCACGGCGATGCCGGCCCCGATGGCGGCCGCTGCGATGAGATTGTGGCCGCAGGCATGACCCAGTCCAGGCAGAGCGTCGTACTCGGCGAGAAATCCGACCCTCACGGGGGCGGCCGCGCTTCTCGCGCCCGCGACGGCTCCGGTCCCGGCTCCACCAAATCCTGCGCCGGCGCTGGCTCCAGTGCCTGTCCCTGCAGCGGCTCCGGTGCCGGTTCCAGCGTGCGGTCGTTGCACGCCCTTCCCGGCCCGACGACGAGCGGCGAACGCGGTCGGAAGCCCGCCCGATCCTGACTCGACCTCGAAGCCTTCCGCAACCAGCACATCCATCAGCAGCCGAGCGCTGCGCACCTCTTGACCGGAAAGCTCCGGGTCGCGGTAGAGAGCCTCTAGCACGCCGAGGATGCGCGAGGCTTCCCGCTCGACGATCCTCGCGACCTCTTCTCGTGCTCGGAGCTTTTCGAGGGCCTGCTCGCTCATCCTGGGGGTGACCATCGAGGCCGGAAAGCGATCGGGGGTGAAGCGTTGGAGCCGGGTTGTAAGCCGAATTCTGTGCCCCACGAAATGGGGCGAAGGTCATTCATCTGGGAGAACAGTTGCCTGTTCCCTCTGGCGACCTACCCGGGAGATCGGAGCGGGCCACTCCTCATCTCCCCTATTTGGTCTTGCTCCGCACGGGGTTTGCCGAGCCGCCGGCGTCGCCGCCGGCGCTGGTGGGCTCTTACCCCACCGTTTCACCGTTGCCGGCACCGGACGAAGCCCTGCACCGGCTGTCTACTCTCTGTTGCACTTTCCTTCCCGTCGCCGGGACTGGGAGTTACCCAGCGTGCTGCCCTGGGGAGTTCGGACTTTCCTCTCCGAAGTAACTCCGGAGCGACCTTCCCCCCGACTCCAACGACGAGACTATAGCAAACGAGAGCTGATTTGTCCCATCGCGGGGCGGACGGTGTGTTATAGTCCCGCCCTCTCACGACTCTGAGGATCCCGTGGCGCTGGACGTCACCCTCGAGAAGACCCTTCCCCACAGCCTCGAGGCCGAGCGGTGTGTGCTTGGCGCGATCCTCCTCAACAGGCAGGCGATGCACGTCGCGCAGCAGTCGCTGCGCCCGGACGACTTCTACCGCGAGTCGCACAGGAGAATTTACTCCGCCTTCGAGAGGCTCTCGGAGTGCGGCGCCGTCATCGATCTCGTCACGCTCAACAATGAGCTGGACAGGTCCGGCAATCTCGAGGCCGCCGGTGGAGCGGCTTCCGTCGCCACGCTCACCGACGGCATACCGGCCTCGGCGAACATCGAGCATTACGTACGGATCGTCAAGGACAAGTCGACGCTGAGGCAGCTTGTCGAGGCCGCCGGCTCGATACTCCGCAAGGCCTACGAAGCCGGAGAGGACAGCGACACCATCATCGATGAGGCCGAACGGGCGATCTTCAAGGTCGGCGAGGAAAGGCTGCGGGCCGGGTTCGTTCCCATGAGCGCTGTCGCCGAGATCACGATGAAATCTCTCGAGGAGCTGTCCGTCAGAAAGGAGCTGATCACCGGAATGGAAACAGGGTTCCCCAGGCTCGACGAGATGACATCGGGCCTTCAGAAGGGAGAGCTGATCGTCGTCGCCGCCAGACCTTCCATGGGGAAGACCGCTTTCTGCCTGAACATCGCACAGCACGTGGCCCTGCGCCGCGGAGGCCGTGTTGGGATCTTCAGTCTGGAGATGTCGAAGGAGCAGCTTTTCCAGAGGATGCTGTGCGCCGAGGGGCGCATCGACTCGCACCTGCTCAGAACGGGCCGGCTCAACAAGGAGGGCTGGAACAGGCTGAGGATCGCCGTCCAGTCGATGGGGGAGGCGACCGTATGGATCGACGACAGCCCCGGCGTCGGCATCATGGAGATGCGCGGCAAGGCGATGCGCCTGAAGGCCGAGCACGGGCTCGACCTTCTGATCCTGGACTACCTGCAACTGATGAGAGGCCGGGGGCGGTACGAATCCCGCCAGCAGGAGATCTCCGATATCTCCCGCTCGCTCAAGGAGCTCGCCAAGGAGCTGTCCGTTCCTCTCGTGGCCGTCAGCCAGCTCTCCCGCGCCCCCGAGCAGCGCGGCGGCGACCGCAAGCCCCAGCTTTCGGATCTCAGGGAAAGTGGCGCCATAGAGCAGGACGCCGATGTCGTGATGTTCATCTACCGCTCCGAGGTTTACGGAGAGACCGAGGAGAACCGGGGCCTGGCCGACATCCTGCTCCGGAAGCAGCGCAACGGTCCAACGGGGGACATCGAGCTCGTCTTCGTCAAGGACTACACGCTCTTCGCCAACCCGGAGTTCCGCAGCTAGTGACACTAGTGCCCCGGCGTGGCGAGGATTCCATTCCCTTCCGGGCCACGCGGGCTCGCGTGGATGTGGATAGGATCGTCTCGAACCTGGCTGCGATCCGGAAGCGCGTCGCCCGGGCGCAGGTCATGCCCGTCGTCAAGGCGAACGCCTACGGACACGGAGCCCCCGCCGTCGCCCTCGCTCTCGAGCGCGCTGGGGCCGATGGGCTCTGCGTGGCGCTTCTCGAAGAAGGGGTCGAGTTGCGCCGTTGCGGTGTGGCCTGTCCGATCCTGCTGATCGGACCTCTCGCCCCGGGGCAGATCGGTCCGGCGATCGACGAGAGACTGACGCCCACCGTCTACCGGCCGGATCTGCTCGAACCGGTCGAAGCAGCCGGCCGGCGGCTCGGCCGCCCCGCCGGCTTCCAGCTGAAACTGGACACCGGGATGTCCCGGCTTGGGGTCTCCGCCAGGGACCTGCCGGTGCTGATCGACCGGATCGCCCTCTCCCGCTACATGCGGCTGGAAGGTGTCTATTCGAGCCTGGCCTGCGCCGACCAGCCGGAGAATCCGATAAATGCGCGGCAGGTCGCGCTCTTCGAGGAGAGCCTCGCCGCTCTCTCGGCACGCGGCATCTCGGCGGGCGTTCGGCATCTGGCCAATTCCGCGGCGATCGCGTTCCTGCCGAAAACCGTCTATGACGCCGTCCGACCCGGGATCCTGATCTATGGTGTTCCTCCATCCACCGGATTCGATGACACACTGGTGCACCCGGCCCTTTCCCTGCACAGCGAGGTCGTTCAGGCCCGCGATGTGCCTGCTGGGGCCGCCGTGGGCTACGCGGCCACTTTCCGAACGGAGGCCCCGAGGCGGCTGGCGACGATCCCCGCCGGTTACGACGACGGGTTGATGCGGTCGCTTTCCAACAGGGGCTGCGTGCTCGTCAACGGCCGGCGCGCGCCTCTGGCTGGAAGGATCAGCATGGACCTCGCCGTCGCCGACGTGACCGGCTGCGGAGATGTGAAGCCGGGGGACGAGGTCGTTCTGATCGGGGCGCAGGGCTCGGAGCAGCTCACCGCCTGGGAGGTCTCCGAAAGCGCCGGCACCATTCCGTGGGAGCTGCTCTGCCGGATCGGCGGGCGCGTTCCGAGAGACTACTACGAGGGTGGAAAGATCACGGGACGCTGGTCGCGATGGCAGCGGAGTTGAGACCGCTTCGATGCCCGCGGGGGGCCGCTGCGGCCATCTCCGCCAGCGGTGGGGTTATCATGCCTCGGTCCGGGCAGCGGCGGATCCGGGCGATCCAGGAGCTGTGGGGTTAAGATTGCGGCAGGTGGCGATGATAACTCTTCTCGTTTCACTGGCGGCCTCTGTCACCCTCGCGCAAGCGTCCGACGCTGGAGGTCCAGTCTCTCCCGGCGCAGCGTCGGCAGCCATCAAGCAGCCTGTGGTTGGGTCGCCCTCGCATTCCTATCTGGTCGTCCCCCCCGAGAACCGCTCGGAGAACCGCAATCTCTACTGGCTGGGCGAAGCTCTGGCCGAGGCCATGGAGCAGTACCTCACCTGGGGGGGGCTCGACGTCGCGTCGCGAGAGGATCGCCGAGGCGTCGAGCGGGAGGAGATGGGCATCGGCCCCCTGATGGTTCCGACGATCGCGACCCGGCTGAAGGAAGCGGAGGAAATGAAAGTCGATCGGCTGGTGCTCGGCTCCTTCATCACGCGCGAGGCGCGGGAGGGAAGGGGGAAAGGTTCGCAGTCCGGAGCGAGCCGGGGGGCGCCGCCGGGGACAGCACGGGATTCGACAACGGCCACGCAGCGAGAGGGCGGCACGACCGCCGCCGCATCCGGAACCGAAGCCGCGGGACGAACCGTCGTCGTTTCGTTCCATGTGCTGGACGTAACGGGCTCACGGCGAGGACCAGAGCACACGGTTGGCCCGATCTCTCTGGACGATCTCCCCAGCCTGCATCGAGCCGTGGGAATGGCGCTTCTTGACGCCGAGTCGCTGCCCCGCCCCGCATCGGCTCCTCCCGCTCCTACCGGGAGCGAGGCAGCCCCGGCTGCATACGAAGCTCGCGTCAAATCGCTTCTCGAGGAGGATCCGGACAAGCAGGCGCGCTACCTGACGCGCGCTCTTCAGGCCGATCAGGACTATCTGCGCGCCCGGCTCGAGATGGCGATGCTGTTGAGGGACTCGGGACGCTTGGAAGAAGCGCTGACGACCCTGAACGCGAGGCCCCTGCGAGGCGACCCAGACCTGGCGGCGCAGGCGGAAAGGCTGGCAGGCGAACTGCACCTCGAGGCGGGCCGGCCGACGCCAGCCATCGACGCTCTGCGTCGCTCGCTGCGCTGGCACGACGAGGCCGCGACTCACCTCGCGCTGGCCCGCGCTCTGGCGGCGCGCGGCGATTTCCAGATCGCCTCCGCCGAGCTGGAGCTGGCCAGGCGGCTCGATCCCGACGACCCGGAGATCGCAGAGGTGCGGGCCTTGCTCGCTGCCCCCCCGAAGCCGAAAGCGGAGGAGACTCCCCGGAGCGGAGGGACCAACCCTTGAGTGATGGGAGGAGCAGCAACAGACGGCCTCAGACGGGATAAGGAGTCTCAGATCGGATAGGGGTCCTCGCCGCGGTCGAGCATCCGGATCTGGCGCTCCCACTGGTACCTCAAGATCAGGAGGATCCGGAACGTCACGTCCGCGCTCGCCCGAGCCGGATTGCGCCAGTCCTTCTCGAGCCTCAGCAGCCGCGTCCCCAGCGAGCCCGGTTCGAAGTTCTTCTGGCTGAATGTCCACCGGCCGTCCTTTTCCTGGAGGTTGATGATCCACTCGAGATAGCCCATCAGCAGCGGATAGCGGTTGACCAGCCCCAGACGAGCGAACAGCTCGAGGACATAGAAGAGCTGATCGAGTGTTCCCGTTCTCGTGTAATGCTCGACCGGCCGCAGTTCTATTCCTCCCCCCTTGACGAAGGAGCCCCGCGCGGTTTTCACCATGCCGATGCCGACCCCGTGGCG
>QHYA01000039.1 GCA_003223995.1 Acidobacteriota bacterium
CGGCGTAAGCGACTTCACCTCACGGAAAGATCCGCTCATGCCTGAACGCTTCCTTCATTTCAGTGGGCTTGGCTCCGATGAGGGGAGCTGGTACTACAACTGCCGGGGCGGCCAGGTTCCGATCTTCCGGGGGGACTGGCTTCGTCTCGACCCGGACGCCCATCCTCGCGCGGATGGAGATCTCACCGACGAAAAACACGGGTGCCGCATACTTCGCGACGCTTCCTGCCGATGTCGGGAGTTTATCTTTTCAGATGGTGGCGGGGGCGGGATTTGAACCCGCGACCTTTGGGTTATGAGCCCAACGAGCTACCGGACTGCTCCACCCCGCGTCACCGTGTGCTTGTAGCAGACGGATCCTAGCATCCCACCGATCAGGGGTCAACCAGACCGCAGGGCACTCAGGGCACTCAGCAGTTTCGGACCTCCGACGCCCACCCCCGACGGCGCAAGTTTCCCGGCGCCCGGCGTGGGAGATCGGCCAATGGCCGGCTCGAGTTGTTCACGGTTGGGATCTCGAGGCAGGGCAGGCTCCGTCTCGACGAGCAGGCCCTGTCGGGCAGGCGGGAGCGCTATTCGACGGGCTCGCCTCGATCCGCGAGGAGCCGAGCCAGGAAAACCCGGTCCATCTTGTCCCTGTCCCGGAGAGTGTTCTTGGTTAGCCAGAGCAGCCGCGCATTGGCGAATGGGATCCGGACTCCCTCGATCTCGACCTCATTCGTCATCTGGCTGGCCTCGGGATAGGTCATCCCCCCGGCGCTCTTCATCAGATCGACCACGATCTCGTCGGCTACCCGGACCACGGCGTACTTCTCGAGATCGTCGGCGGTCATGTCACGGACGGCCTGGTCCGGAAGAGTCATCAGCGCCCTTCGAACACGGTCCTGGTTGTCCGGGCTGATGTCGATCAACAGGTCGATGTCATTGGTGGCCCGCCCGAAGCCGGCCTGGATGACCGCCATCCCTCCAATGACGACGTAGCGGGCTCCCTCGCCGTTCAGGTTGCGACACAGGGTGAGGAGGTCCTCTAGGAGCGGTGGTCTGGCCTCCGGGACCTGGTTAGCATCCTCAGCGTCCATTCGTCGCTCTCCTCGAAGCTCCGAAATCGGTGCACGCCCTTGGGAAGGAAGGGCCTGCTGCCCCGGAGCTGAAGCACCAACCGGAGAAACGGGGCCGAGGCGGCGAGGCCCCGAGCCCACCGGCGACGGCCGACGATCTTCGTCGGCAGCTCGATCGGATCACGCGCAGGGGACACTTTGTTCATGCTATCGCCATTATTTCACCCTCGCGAGCACGCCGTCCAGAAGATCCTCCCTGGCGTTTCCGATCACGCTGACGGCGAGCTGTCGATGACGGGTGTCATCACAGCCATGATGACGCTCGGCGACTCCTTCGCAAAGCGCGCGCAAACGCAACCGCTGCTTCTCCGCGCTGGCGACCTTGACCGCTGCGACGAGCAAGGGAGCAAGGAGAACGAACGGGCCCGTCGGCTGACCGCGACCTACCTAGACGGATTGACAGCCTGCGGCGGATCGGAGGATTCCTCGGGGAAGAGGTAGGTCACTTCGCCGGGCTTGATGTAGCCAAGACGCTCCCGAGCGAGCCGCTCGATGGAGGCGTTGCCGGTCCTCAGCTCCACGACTTCCGCTAGCAAGGCCCTGTTGCGGGCTCGCGCCGCCTCGACCTCCCTCTGAATGCGCACTAGCTCGGACTCCTGCGTGGCAACCTCCAGCAACCCCCTGTCTCCGAAGATCGATCGAGCCGTGAAGAACGACAGCGCCGCGCACAGCAGCGCCAGGAGCAAGCGCCGACGGGAGATGCGGACCCGGCTCACTTCCTCTTCTTCCCTCTCCTGCCGGTCCCGTGACTCGCAGATCCGCCTTCTTCCGGAGCGCTTCCGCCTTTCGTTACGGCTCCGCTGGACCCCTTCCTCCCTGCCCTCGCGGCTCGAGTCCCTCCAGGGAATTCCATACGCGCGACACCCGCCGCGCGGCCGGCCCTTGCGCCGGAATCGGGTCGAGCGCCTAGAGCAACGGCCTTCTCTGGAGGCCATCCGAGCTGCTCGGTGCTCCCTCGCCCCCCCTCGGCCTGCCCCTCAACTCCAGCACGGCCGCCCCCGGCCTGCCCGGACACTCCGCGCCCTTCCGCGGTCCCGCCCGTTCCGTCGGCGTGCCCCGCGCCTCCCCCCGCGGCACGCCTGGCAAGGCTCCGGATCCCGCGGAGCCGCCCTGTGAACGCGCGCATCGATGGGCGCGCACGGTCGGTGGGGGCGCTCGTCCCGGACCTGCGTTGCTTGGAAGGCTTCGAGACGGAAACGGGCACGCGGAGCAGAACCGCCGATCTGGGAAACACCTCCGCGCCGCGGTACACCGCCTCCTCGCCGAGCTCCTCCTCGATGCGCAGCAACTGGTTGTACTTCGCCACGCGTTCGGAGCGAGCCGGAGCGCCGGTCTTGATCTGCCCGAGGTTGAAGGCCACGGCGATGTCCGCGATGGTGGTGTCCTCCGTCTCCCCCGAGCGGTGCGAGATGACGGTCGAGTATCCGAACTCGCGCGCCGTGGCGATGCAGTCGAGGGTCTCGCTCAGTGTGCCGATCTGGTTCGGCTTGATGAGCACCGTGTTGGCGACTCCGCGCCTGACCCCCTCTTCCAGCAGTTTCCTGTTCGTGACGAAGATATCGTCCCCCACGAGCTGCACGCGTCCGCCGAGAGCGCCGGTCAGGAGCTTCCAGCCTTCCCAGTCGTCCTCGGCCATGCCGTCCTCGATGGAGACGATCGGGTAGCGGGAGAGGAGCCTTTCGTAGAAGTGCACGAGCTCGTCTCGCGTCAGAAGCGGCTTCTTCTCGGCGGCCAGCCGGTAGTGGCTCCCCTCGCGGAAGGCCGTCGCCGCGCAATCGATGGCAAGCACGATGTCGCGGCCGGGCTTGTATCCGACCCGGTTCACGGCCTCGAGGATGACGTCGATCGCCTCGATGTTGGAGCGGAGGTTCGGAGCGAAGCCGCCTTCATCCCCGACTCCCGTCGACAGGTCGTGATCGCGAAGGACTCCCTTGAGGGCGTGATAGACCTCCGTCCCCATCCTCAGCGCATTCGCAAAATCCGAAGCGCCAACCGGCACCACCATGAATTCCTGTATGTCCACGTTGTTATCGGCGTGAGCCCCTCCGTTGAGAATGTTCATCTGCGGGACCGGAAGGACCTTTGCGTTGACCCCGCCGAGGTAGCGATAGAGCGGCAGCCCGTAGTGCTCCGCCGCCGCCGCCGCCACCGCGAGCGAGACGCCGATCGTGGCGTTGGCGCCGAGACGCTTCTTGTTCTCGCTGCCGTCCAGATCGATCAGCAGGGAGTCGATGGAAACCTGATTGGTGGGATCAAGCCCCGCGAGGGCCGGGGCGATCACGCCGTTGACGTTCTCGACCGCCCGCAGCACCCCCTTGCCGAGGTAGCGGCTGCGGTCCCCATCCCGAAGCTCGATCGCCTCGGAGGAGCCGGTGGAGGCGCCGGCCGGCACGGCGGCTCGTCCGCAGGTGCCGTCCTCGAGGACGACGTCCACCTCGAGGGTCGGGTTGCCTCGTGAATCGAGAATCTCCCGCGCGATGACATTCTTTATCATGCTCATGGCCTCTTTTCTACCATGCTCCCTTGTTTTCCGGAAGGAATAACAGCCATAATCCCAGCGGGTTCCCGCTCACCGGCGGTGAACGTCTCATGAGCGGGGCGCAAAGGTCCGATCGAATGCTCCGACTCCCGCGACGCAAGAATGCCTGATTCCGATGCGGACCAGGTGATCGTCGTCTTCACAACGGTCGGCTCGGAAGACCAGGCCAACTCGATCTCCGAGGAGTTGGTCCAGCGCAACCTGGCCGCCTGCGTCAATGTAGTTCCGGCGATCAAGTCCGTCTATCGGTGGAAGGGGAAGATCTGGCAGGATGAGGAGTTCCTGCTGATCATCAAGACCACCCGGCAGGCATTCCAGGCCTTGCGCCGGGCGATCAAGACGTTGCACTCCTACGACCTGCCCGAGTTGCTGGCCATCCCCGCGGCGATGGGAGACGATGCCGTCCTCGACTGGATCCGCAGCGTTGTGAAGCCGGATGAGGAAAGCTGACCTTTTCAGATCGCGGCAAGTCCCCTTTCGAGATCCGTGATCAGGTCCTCGACGTTCTCGATGCCGACGGAGAGCCGGACCAGTCCCGGCGTGATGCCGAGCCGGGCGCGCTCCGGCTCCGGCACCGAGGAGTGGGTCATCGTGGCGGGATGGGAGATGAGTGTCTCCACCCCGCCGAGGCTCTCCGCAAGCGCGCAAAGCCGCAGCCGGTCGAGGAACCGCTTCGCCCGCGCGTAGCCGACCAGGTCGAAGGAGATCATGCCTCCGTAGCCGCTCATCTGCCTGCGGGCGAGGGCGCGCTGGGGGTTGCCGGGAAGACCCGGGTAATAGACGCGGCGAACCTTGCGGTGACCCGCCAGGTAGTCAGCCAGCTTCCTGCCGCTGCGGTCGTGCCTCTCCATGCGCAGGACGAGCGTCTTGATCCCCCGCAGGACGAGCCACGCCTCGAAGGGAGACATCACCGCCCCGATGGAGTTCTGGATGAAGGCCAGGCGATCGGCGTGCTCCTGACCGCGCACGACGACCGCCCCTCCCAGGCTGTCGGAATGGCCGTTCAGGTACTTCGTGGTGCTGTGGACGACGATGTCGGCTCCCAGCTCCATCGGCCTCTGGAAAACGGGCGTCATGAACGTGTTGTCCACGACGAGGATCAGCCGGTGATGACGAGCGATGAGCGAGGCTCCCCGGATGTCCGTCAACGTGAGGATCGGATTCGTTGGGGTCTCGATGTAGAGCATCCGCGTGGAGCCGCGAATCGCCGTGCGAATGTTGCGGAGGTCGGAGGTATCGACCCAGGTGAAGTCGAGCCCGAGGTTCCGGAGCACCTGCTCGAACAGTCTGTAGGTCCCACCGTAAACGTTGTGGGAGACCACGACGTGGTCCCCGGCAGCCAGCAGCGCCATGATGGTCGTGATCCCGGCCATTCCCGAAGCGAAAGCGAAGGCCCGTGTTCCTCCTTCGAGCGCCGCGATGTTCCGCTCGAGCGCCGAGCGGGTGGGATTGATCGTCCGGGCATAGTCATAGCCCGTGAACTTCCCGAGCGCGGGTTGGACGTAGGTGGAAGTGGCGTAGATCGGGGGCATGATCGCTCCGGTGGTCGGATCCGGCACCTGCCCCGCGTGGATCACGTCCGTGGCGAGTGACTGGCGAGGGCGGGTCTTCTTCATACGCTGTCGGGTGGGCCGGGGCGCCGTCCCGTCTCCTGCCGTCCCCGGATCCTCAGGCCAAACAGTCGATAGATCAGCACCTGCATTCCCAGCAGCACCATCAACCCCACGCTGAGAGGGACGAGAGCCAGAATCCCAGGAAAGATGAAAGCGACCATTCCGATTCCGGCAACGACGGCGACAAGCAGAGCGCCTAGAAGCCCTAAGGACAGGCCGTCCTCTGCCGGTCCTTCGTGCTCCGGTCCGTCATCCGCCTTGGCGTTCGGACTATCCCCCTTGATCGCGCTCACCGCCGGATCCTCATGGCTTTCGTCTTGGCTTCCGTCCGTTCGTCATCGTATGCCTCAGGACATCTCCTTTCACATTCCAGAGGGGATACAATGACGGTTCCCATCGCCGAGGTCAAACGCTGGTTCATAGGGCTGCCGGCCGGACGTGCTCGTCTTTGGCCCCCCCTCCCTACCCGGATCGGCGGCCAGAACCCCTCATCGCGGCTGCCGCGCCGGACGCCGCGTCTTCTTCCCTGCCATCTTCCGCGCCGTCGCGCCCCTCGGCTCACGCGACATCGGTTGAGGAGGCTTGTCATCCGGCTGCTGCGCCGCCTCCTCCCCGGATCTCTTCCAGGTCCCGCTCTTCCCTCCCGATTTCGAAACCAGGCCGATCTCTTCGACGGTGATCGAGCGATCCGTCCCCTTGCACATGTCGTAAACGGTCAGGGCGGCCGCCGCGGCGGCGACCATCGCCTCCATCTCCACTCCCGTTGCGGCGCGCGTCGCGGCCTCCGCCTCGATGGTCACGCAATGGCGCGGCTCGTCGAGCGACAGCCTCACATCGATCTTGTCGAGCGGGATGGGATGGCAGAGGGGGATCCACTCGGATGCTTTTTTCCCTGTCTGGATGCCCGCGATCTGGGCCACGGTCAGAACATCTCCCTTGGCGATGGCGTTCTGCCGGACCAGACGGAACACCTCCTCCGGAAGCTTCACCAGGGCGCGCGCGACTGCCCGGCGAGTCGTCTCCGGCTTTTGTCCGACGTCGACCATCCTTGTACGCCCTCCGCGATCGACATGTGTCAGCCGCGCCATGGCCTTCCTGCGCTCATTCCTCTTGATGGCCGCGGGGCTTTCCGGACGGCCGGTGACGGCGAGGCGGCGGGAGGCCCAGATGTTCCTCAGCACGCGCCAGCTCCTCGCGGGTATTGATGTTGGTGAAGATGAGAGCGGGATCCGGTCCACACACGCGGACCGCGACATTCGAGCCGCTCGCGCGGTTCTGCTCCAGACCCGGCGCGCTGACTCTCGACGCGAGATCGGACTCGGTCACTCGTATGAGGTCGAGCGTGAGGGCGAATTCGACGGCCTTCCTCTGACCGGCGTCGAGGGCGCCGCGCAGCTTGGGCAGTATGCGGCGGGAGTAAGCCCCGCAAAGCGGATGAAGATGGCCCGCGATTTCCGGCAAAGCCGCTTCATGCCTTTCCAGTGCGGCGAGCAGCGCCTCGACAGCTTCAGGGACCAGAAAAGGGTAATCGCAGGCGGCTGCGAAGACGGCATCTGTCCTCGCGGCGGCCAGAGCGGAGGCAAGGGCCGCCAGAGGCCCCTGCCCGGCGGGCTCGTCCACCACCATTCGCGGTTTCCCGGCGCGAGTCGCGCGGGAGAGATCGAGCCCGTCCAGCTCGCTGGCGCGCTCCGGACGGTCGATGCAGATCAGGACCTCCGACACGCAGGGCGCCAAGGCATCGAGCACCCACAGCGCCAGCGGCCGACCGGCCAGCTCCGCCAGGACCTTGTCCCGGCCCAGCCTCTGTCCTCGCCCTCCGGCGAGAAGCGCGCCTGTTGCGAGGATCGGCCGCGCCTGCATGTGGATCGCCCGGATGGGCCGCGCCTGCATTGATCGATGGATCATAGCACCGGCGATTCGAGCGGAGCCATATCGACCCCGGTCGTGCAATGGGCGACAATGAAAATCCACCATTACATGACAGATTTTCATGGTAGAATCCGCTCGATGATCAGACGGACCTGGGAGTTGAGACACCTCGAAGAATTGCTCGCCGGCAGTCCCATCGTTGCGATCCTCGGGGCCCGCCAGGTAGGGAAGACGACGCTCGCGAAGCAGTTCAGCGCCCTCTGGAAGGGCCCCGTCGTCCATTTCGATCTCGAGCTGCCCCGGGACATGGCTCGGCTCGGCGAGGCAACGCTCACGCTGGAGAAGCTCAGAGGTCTCGTCGTTCTCGACGAGATCCAGCGTCTCCCATCGCTCTTTCCGATTCTACGCGTCCTCGCGGACCGCCCGCGCCGCCCCGCACGGTTTCTGCTCCTGGGCAGCGCATCGCCTGGTCTGATCCGTGGGGCTTCGGAGTCGCTGGCCGGCCGGGTGGCGTTCATGGAGCTGGGAGGCCTGTCGGTCGACGATGTCGGTGCCGGCCGGCTCGACCAGCTCTGGCTGCGGGGCGGCTTCCCGCGCTCTTTTCTGGCGAGGACGGCGAGCGCGAGCGCCGCATGGCGCCGGGACTTCATCAGGACCTTTCTGGAGAGGGACATCCCCCAACTCGGGATCGGTGTCGCCGCGGCGACGCTCCACCGCTTCTGGACCATGATCGCGCACGACCACGCACAACTCTGGAACGGGGCGGAGCTGGCGCGGTCGCTCGGGGTCGCCGAGAGCACGGTCCGGCGCTACCTCGACCTGTTGACGGCCACGTACGTGCTGCGGTCGCTGCGCCCATGGCACGAGAACCTGGCGAAACGGCAAGTCAAGGCTCCGAAAGTCTACTTGGCCGACACGGGATTACTGCACACGCTGCTCGAGATCGAGTCGATTTCCGACCTCGAGGGTCATCCTAAGTGCGGCGCCTCCTGGGAGGGTTTTGCCTTGGCTGCCGTCGTCCGCCAACTTCGTGCGCGCTGGGAGGAATGCTACTTCTGGCGCACTCACACGGGGGCGGAGATCGATCTCCTCGTCGTACGCGGACGCAAGCGGCTGGGCTTCGAGTTCAAGCGGACCGACGCCCCGGCAATGAGCCGCTCGATGCATATTGCGCTCGAAGACCTCCGGCTTAGCCGACTGAGTGTCATTCACGCCGGCGACCACACCTTCCCGCTAGGATCCCTGGTGCGAGCCATCCCTCTGGCGCGAGTTTTCGACGAGATCGAGCCAGCCTAAGCTCCTACCCCTTTCCGTCTGCGCGGATCCTCCGGAACGACACAATGGAAACAAGCTGGTCGTGAAATTGAGCCGGGAACCGCGCTTTGACAGCAAGAAGGGTGGAAGGCATCATCCGCCGATGGACTCTATTCTCATTCTGTTCGCCCGCGTCCCCGAGCTGGGGCGAGTGAAGACCCGACTCGCTCCCGAGCTGGGCGAGCAGGGCGCTCTCGCATTGCACCGCGCGTTCCTGATGGACTCCCTGGAGTTGCTCCACCGCGCCTCGGCCAAGGGCGTGCAGCGCGCCGTGTGGCTGTCCGAGCCGTGGACTCCCGACGAGGTCTTCGAGCCGCCGTTGAGGGACTGCGCTCGGGGCGTGCAGCAGGGCGAAGACCTCGGGCAGAGGATGCAGAACTGCCTGACGGAACATCTCGCACTCGGCTTCCGGCGGGTGGTCATCATCGGCGCCGACAGCCCGACTCTCCCGCTCGAGATCCTAACCAGCGCCTTCGCGGCCCTGCGGGACCGGGACATCGTCCTCGGTCCCTCCCTCGACGGAGGGTACTACCTGATGGGAGCCCGCACCGTCGCGCCGGAGATGTTTCGCGGGATCACCTGGGGAGGCCCGACGGTTCTTCGGGACACGCTCCGGATCCTGAAGATACTCGGGATGGCCCCCGTGCTCCTGCCGCAATGGTACGACGTGGACACCGTCGAGGACCTCCGGCGGCTCGCAGGCGATATCATGCGGCTTCAGGAGGCAGGCGAGCCCGCCCCGCGCGCCACGCTCAAAGCCCTGGCGGCCTCGCTCGCCGGGCTGGTTCGGGGGGCGTGAGCCAGAAAGGAGTGAGCGCCCAGGAACAGCTTGACAAACTCCCGTTTCATCTTACAATTCCTTTCCGAGCATTAGTGAGGTCCGCTGTGAGTCCTGGGGGGTGGAGGCGCTGAAGCTTCCCGCCCCACGGAAAGCTCGCGGACAGGCCCACCCCACTGACTCCGGAAATAAGCCACTGATTCCGAGAAAGCACAGGCATCCGGCGTCACGTTTCGAGGAGGCTCTCATGTCCAGACCCGGTCCTGGTGAACGGCCCGGCCCCCGCGGCAACGGCCCCCGGGGCGCCCCACGCGAGGTCCGCGAGAAGGAGCGGCCTCCACGCGAGGCAGCCTCCGAGGAGCCGGTCCGCCAAGGCGGCGGTCCTGCGGCCGGCACGGCCACCGTCAACGGTCCCGCCAGCGACATCGCGGCGGTCCGCAGCCCGGGCGAGCACCTCTCGATCAATGCCCTGACCCGAATGAACATCTCCGATCTTGCCGATCTGGCAAGGGAGCTGAACATCTCCGGCGCCTCCGCCATGCGTAAGCAGGACCTGATCTTCCAGATCCTCAAGGCCCAGACGGAGCAGCGGGGCTACGTCTTCGCCGAGGGGGTCCTGGAGGTTCTTCCCGACGGGTACGGCTTCCTGCGCTCTCCGGACTACAACTACCTTCCCGGGCCGGACGACCTCTACGGCTCCCCCTCCCAGATCAACCGCTTCGGCCTGTTGACCGGAGACACGGTCTCGGGCCAGGTGCGGCATCCGAAGGAGGACGAAAAGTACTTCGCGCTGATCAAGGTGGAGGCGATCAACTTCGAGGACCCTGAGAAGTCCCGCGAGCGGATCTTCTTCGACAACCTCACCCCTCTCTACCCGAACGAGCACATCAGACTGGAGACCAACAGCGACAACCTGTCGGGGCGGGTCATGGACCTGCTCACGCCCATCGGGAAGGGGCAGCGCGGCCTGATCGTCGCCCCGCCGCGCACCGGCAAGACGATGCTGATCCAGTCGATCGCGAACTCGACCACGGAGAACCATCCTGAGATCGCACTCATCGTGCTGCTGATCGACGAGCGGCCCGAGGAGGTCACGGACATGCAGAGGTCGGTCCAGGGGGAGGTCATCGCCTCAACCTTCGACGAGCCGGCCCAACGGCACGTTCAGGTCGCAGAGATGGTGATAGACAAGGCCAAGCGGCTCGTCGAGTACAAGAAGGATGTGGTGATCCTGCTGGATTCCATCACGCGCCTGGCTCGCGCCTACAACACCGTGGCGCCTCCATCGGGCAAGGTCCTCTCCGGGGGCATCGACGCCAACGCGCTGCAGCGGCCGAAGCGCTTCTTCGGCGCGGCCCGCAATATCGAGGAGGGAGGCTCGCTGACGATCATCGCCACGGCGCTGATCGACACCGGATCGCGGATGGACGACGTGATCTTCGAGGAGTTCAAGGGAACGGGCAACATGGAGCTGCACCTCGACCGGAAGCTCGTGGACCGGCGGGTCTATCCCGCGATCGACCTCACCCGCTCCGGGACGCGGAAGGAGGAGCTGCTTCTGTCGAAGGACATCCTCAACCGTGTCTGGGTGCTGAGAAAGGTGCTCAACCAGATGTCCGATGTCGAGGCGATGGAGTTGCTGCTGGACCGGATGTCCAAGAGCAAGAACAACGGACAGTTTCTCAAGTCGATGTCGGATTCCGCATAGGGCGAAGGAGGCTCGATGAGCGCACCAGTCGATGATTGCCTGAGGCAGGTCGGCAACCGGTTCATGCTGGCGACGATTGTCTCGCGCCGGTGGGAACAGCTCATGACCGGCGGCCGTCCGATGGTCCCCACCCGCGACCCGCGATCGATGCTGACCGCCTTCCGCGAGGTGCAGGAGACGAAGGTCAAGCTCAACGAGGAGACGCTCCAGATCGAGCGGCATGGCGAGCCGGTCGAGCCGTTGGCTCCGCTCGAAGGGACCGAGGAACCCTTGGAGGCCGCCGCCGAGGAGCCGGGCAAAGAGAAAGAGGAAGAGTAGAGGACCCCCTCAGCCAGCCTGCAAGAGGTTGAAGCGTCCCTGCCAGCGGCGCTCGAGCCGCTGCGCCAGCGCCCGCGACAGCTTCGCTTCCCCGCCCGCCAGCCGCTCGACAAACGCCGACGCTTCGCGCCGCGCGAGGGTCATGAGCGAGGCGTCCCGGATCAGATTCCCGGCGCGAAGGGCCGGCAGGCCGTGCTGGCGCGTACCGAGGATGTCGCCCGGCCCC
Source organism: Acidobacteriota bacterium (assembly GCA_003223995.1). Taxonomy (GTDB): domain Bacteria; phylum Acidobacteriota; class Polarisedimenticolia; order QHYA01; family QHYA01; genus QHYA01. The sequence continues at coordinate 11,484 of QHYA01000039.1, forward strand.
CGAAACTCGAGGTCCTTCTGCGCGATCCGAAACCCGTCCGACTCGTTCGCCAGCACTTCCACCCGGCGCCGCGCCTCCTCCGACAGCTTCTCCGGGAGCATCAGGATGCAGTAGGCCTTCTCACTGCCCCGGCCGACGCGACCCCGCAACTGGTGCAGTTGCGACAGGCCGAACCGCTCGGGGTGCTCCACGACGAGCACGGTTGCGTTCGGCACGTCGATGCCCACCTCGACGACCGTCGTCGCCACGAGGACCTGGATCTCCCCTCTCGCGAAGGCTGCCATCGTCTCGTCCCTCTGCGGGCGGTTCATCCGCCCATGCATACAGGCCACGCGCAAGTCGGCGAACGGGCCGCGCTGGAGCCTCTCGGCCATCTCGACGGCCGCCTTCAGCTCGGACTGCTCCTTCTCCTCTACCAGAGGATAGATGATGAAGGCTTGCCGCCCGCGCGCCAGCTCCCGGCGGATGCCTTCGTAAACCCGATCCCGGTGCTCCTCCGCCCGCAGCAAGGTCTTGATCGTCTGGCGGCCCGGAGGCATCTCGTCCAGCAGCGAGTGCTCCAGGTCTCCGTAGACCGTCAGTGACAGCGACCGTGGGATCGGTGTGGCCGTCATGACCAGGATGTCGGGGCGGTATCCCTTCTCGCGCAGCGCCGCCCGCTGCACGACACCGAAACGGTGCTGCTCGTCCACGACGACAAGGCCGAGACGGGCGAACCGGACCGAGCTGCCGATGAGGGCCTGAGTGCCGATCAGGATCGAGGTCTCGCCGCTTTCGACCCGCTCGAGCAGCTTCCTCCGCCCGGCTCCCCGAACAGAGCTGGTCAGCAGGTCCAGCGTGTACGCCCCCGTGCGGAGAAGGGCCTCGAGCTTCCTGTGGTGCTGCTCCGCCAGGATCTCGGTCGGCGCCATGAGGGCTCCCTGGAGGCCGTTCTCGGCGGCGATAGCGAGGGTCAGAGCGGCGATGACGGTCTTTCCGGAGCCGACGTCTCCCTGAAGCAGGCGGTTCATGGGGGCAGGCCCCTCCATGTCCTCCTGGATCTCTCGCAGCACCCGCTTCTGCGCGCGCGTGAGGGGGAATGGCAGGAGGGCCGCGAGCTTCCGTCGCGTTTCCTCGGTGAAGCGGTAGCGAAAACCCCGCTCCTCCAGCCGCCGCTGGCGCCGCCGCAAGGCCAGGCCGACCTGCAGGAGGAAGAACTCCTCGAAGATCAGCCGCCTGTGGTAGGGGCTCGCACCCTCCGACAGCTCCTCCATCGAGGTGTCGGCGGAGGGATCGGACGGCGGGAAATGGACGCTCCTGAGAGCCAGCCCCCGCCATGTCAGCGAGAGCTTTCTCCGGATCTCGGAGGGAAGGAAGTCCTCGATCCCGTCTCCCAGGGCCGACAGCGCCTGGTGGATCAGCCGCCGCAGGGCCCGGCCTCCGAGGCCGGACGCGGAACGGTAGACGGGCACTATGCGGCCGGTGTGGATCGTCTCCTCCGGCTCCTCCTCCTCGCCGAGCAGCTCGAACTCGGGGTTCTGAAGAACGAGGGCGTTCATCCCCTCCCGCGCGAGGCGGGGCTCCCCGTAGAAGAAGCCTTCCCGTCCGGAGACGAGCACCTTGTCCAGATACGGCTGGTTGTACCAGACGCTGCGGATGGCCCCGGAGCCGTCGTCGAGGATCGCCTCGAAGATCGTGAACCCGCGCCGGCGCGTGCGGATCAGTCGCGGCGACAGCAGCCGGGCGCGGATCGTCGCGGGCAGCCCGGGGGCCAGCTCGAAGATCCGGCTGCAGCGGGTGCGATCCTCGTAGCGGAAGGGCAGGTGGAACAGCAGATCTTCCACCGTCTCCAGACCCGCTTCCCTCAGCCGTTCCGCCCGCCGGGGGCCGACCCCGGGCAGCCCCTGCAGGGGCGAGTCGAGTTCCAGCGCCGGGGCGAGGGTGGTGGTCATGGCCGATTCTACCTTGGCGATGATCGGCCCGGATCGAAGCCAAGGCAGATGCCCGCCAGCACGAGGGCGCCTCCGGCGAACAGGTGCAGCCCGGGCCTCTCGCCGAACAGCAGGGCCGCGTAGAGGCTGGCCAGGAGAGGTTCTCCGAGCACGGCCATGTTCACGACATACGCCGGCAGCCTGCGGACGGCTGCGTTGAGCAGCCCGTGGCCGATGAGGTTCGGACCCGCGGCCAGGGCGAGCAGTCTCGCCCAGGTCGCGCCCGGATAACCGTGAAGACGTTGGCCGGAGATCAGGGCGGCTATTCCCAATCCGAGGGCCGCGGTGGCATTGACGACTGTCAGATAGCCTGGCAGGGGCCACCCGTGGCGCAACCGCCGTCCCACGATCAGGTAGGCGGAGGCGAAGGCGGCTCCGGCAAGGGCGAGCAGGTCGCCGGTCAGGGCGGCGCCGCTGAGGGCGAAATCCCCCGCCCCGATGCCGGCAGCGCCGGCGAAAGCGAGGAGGATCCCTGCCGTGGCGCGGCGGGAAGGCTTCTCGCCCAGCACCAGGGGCGAGAGGCCCAGGGTGAAAAGAGGCTGCGCGGCGACGAGGACAACCGAGGAGGCGACGGTTGTCAGAAACAGCGAGCTGATCCAGCAGGCGAAGTGCAGGGCGAGAAAGGCGCCTGCCCCGGCGGCGCCCGCGACCGCCTGAAGCCTGCCGGGAGCTGGGGCGCCGGGCGAGCCATCATCTTCGGGACCATGGCGCTGCGCGGGATCGATGCGCTGCAAGGGATCGATGCGCCGTGCACGAAGGGGGGTCAGGGCCCATGGGGCCATGAGCGCTGCGGAGATCGCCAGCCGCCAGAAGGAGATCGCGAGAGGAGCTGCCCCCTGGCAGCTTCTCGTCAGGATCGCCGCCCAGGAAACTGCGAGGACGGCGACCAGCAGTGTCAAGCCTCCACCCAGCTCGGGAGGCCTCGCGCGCATGCTAGACTTGCCTTCTTCTCCGGACAGGATCATCCCTGAACAGGTTGCGGATAGGGAATGGACATCTTAAGAGAGTGCTCGGGCGAAGGAGACAGCGCTCAGGAACATGGAAGTCGTCATCTACACGAAGGACTGGTGCCCGTACTGCGACCGCGCGAAGGACCTTCTCGCGCGCAAGGGGGTGCCGTTCACCGAGATCGATGTCACCTCCGATGCCGAGCGGGAGCGGGAGATGATCGAACGGTCGGACGGCCGGATGACCGTCCCGCAGATTTTCATCGATGGGGTCGGCATCGGCGGCTGCGACGAGATGCACGAGCTCGAGAAGGAGGGGAGGCTGGACGAGATGCTTGGAAAAAGCCCTGAAACAGGAGCCGGACCGAAGAGTCGTCCCGACCCGATGGAGAAGAAGATCTGGAACGTGGTCGTTCTCGGTTCCGGCCCGGCGGGTCTGACGGCCGCCATCTACGCCGCCCGCGGGAACCTGCAGCCTCTGCTCATCGAGGGGGTCGAGGCAGGAGGCCAGCTCATGATCACGTCGGATGTGGAGAACTACCCCGGCTTCCCCGACGGGATCCTGGGCCCGGAGCTGATGAAGATCTGGAAGGAGCAGGCCGAGCGCTTCGGGACCACGTTCCTTCAGGGGGACGCGACGGAGGTGGACCTCTCCTCGCAGCCCCTTCGGGTCTCCATCGGCAAGCAGACGATCCTGAGCCGGACCGTGATCATCGGCACCGGCGCCTCGGCGCGGAAGATCGGGCTCGAATCCGAGAAGAAGCTGTGGGGGCGAGGGGTGTCCTACTGCGCGACCTGCGACGGCTTCTTCTTCAGGGACAAGGAGCTCGTCGTGGTGGGCGGCGGGGATTCGGCCATGGAGGAAGGCACTTTCCTGACAAAGTACGCCTCGAAAGTGACGGTCATTCACAGGCGCAGCAGCCTGCGCGCCTCGAAGATCATGCAGGAGCGGGCTTTCAAGAACCCCAGGATCTCCTTCATCTGGGACACTGTCGTGGAGGAGGTCCTCGGCGTGCAGGAGGGGAAAGTGACCGGAGTCCTTCTCCGCAATGCGAAGACCGGAGAGGCGTCGAGGTTCCCCTGCGACGGTCTGTTCGTCGCCATCGGCCACACGCCCAATACGCGGCTGTTCGAGGGGCAGCTGGAGATGGACCGCAACGGCTACATCATCACCAGCAACGGAACGACCAGCACCTCCGTGGCCGGTGTTTTCGCCGCGGGAGACGTGGCCGACCACGTGTACCGGCAGGCGGTCACCGCGGCCGGCACCGGTTGCATGGCCGCGATCGACGCCGAGAGGTACCTCGAAGCGTCGCACTGAGGTCTAGGTCGCACTGAGGGCGAGTGGGAAATCTCGCAGGCGCGCTTACCGCCAGTAGATCATCAGCAGGGCCGTACCTCCCCACAAGAGCAGGTTCAGTTGCGTCGGCCGGTCCTCGAGGAGCAGTCGCGACGGGTTTCCTCCCTCCCCTTTCATATGCACCAGGTAGAGATAACGGAACATCCCATAAACGACGAAGGGGATCGTCAGGCCGAGATAGGGCGTGCCGAGCTTCTCCCTCACGTCGGGCGAAAGCGCGTACAGCGAATAGGCCATCAGTGTCGAGGCGGCGACGACGGTGATCATGTGATCGAGGAACTGGAGAGTGTATTCGCGCAAGGATGCGCGGTGGTTGGCCGCATCCCCTTCCAGGAGCGTCAGCTCCTGCCTCCGCTTGCACAAGGCGAGGAAGAGGGCGAGCATCGTCATGCAAAGCAGGAGCCAGTACGAAATCGGCACGCGGACGGCGAACCCGCCCGCGACCGCGCGCAGGAGAAAGCCGGCCGCCACGGACATGACATCGAGGATCGCGATGTGCTTGATCCAGAACGAATAGACCAGGTTGTTCGCCAGGTACCCGACCGCCGTCCATCCGAAAGAAAGGGACAGAAGGAACGAGCCGCCCACCGCCGCCGCCGCCAGCAGGAACGCGAAGACCACGGCCACGGCCGGCGGCACGCGCCCCGACGCGATGGGGCGGTGGCGCTTCTCCGGATGGGCAGCGTCGCGCGGCAGGTCGATGACGTCATTGAGGACATAGACCGCTCCCGACAGTGTGCAGAACAGCGCGAAGGCCGCCAACGTCTCGGCGAGGACCTGCCTGTGGTGGAGCTGGTGAGCGAAAAGGGGGGCGAGAAAGATGAAGCCGTTCTTCGTCCACTGCTGAGGGCGGAGCGACTGCGCCAGCCCTGCGAGCACGGAGGCGAGCTGCATCCCCTTCGACATCGGCACGGCTTCGGACTTCATCGTTTCTGCTTGAGCTCCAGCCGCCACGAGGAGGGTTGCCACATCGCTGCCGCGGCCGACGCGCCGCGGCTCCGGAGCTGCCGGCTCGAACCTCGGTGTTAGCCCAGATTCCGGGCTACAATCTGGGACGGCGGAGCGGGCGCGTCAAGCCGCCGGTGCCCGCGGGCGCGCCGGGAACGAAAAGCGGTGAAGTATAGCCGATGGAAGTCGCGGTCGTCATACCCGCACTCAACGAATCGGCCTCCGTGCCGAAGGTGATCGATTCGATCCCCCGGAACAGGGTGTGCGAGATCATCGTCGTGGACAATGGCTCGACCGACGACACGGCGGGCGCGGCGCGGCGCGCGGGGGCACGCGTGGTCATCGAGCCGCGCAGGGGCTACGGCTCGGCCTGCCTCGCGGGCATCGCCGCCCTGGCCTGCCGGCCTCCCGACATCGTCGTCTTTCTCGATGCGGATTTCTCCGACCACCCCGGGGAGCTTCCGCTGCTGCTCGCGCCGATCGAGGAAGGCCGCGCCGATCTCGTCATCGGATCCCGCGCCATGGGGCGGCGCGAGCGCGGGTCCTTGATGCCGCAGGCCCGTTTCGGAAACTGGCTCGCGACACGCCTGATCCGCCTGTTCTCGGGTGTGCGCTTCACCGACCTGGGCCCCTTCCGCGCCATCCGCTACGAGTCTCTGAAGGCGCTGCGGATGCGAGACGCCGACTTCGGCTGGACGGTGGAGATGCAGATGAAGGCGGCGCTCACCGAGCTCCGGATCGCCGAGGTCCCGGTCTCCTACCGGAAGCGCATCGGCACGTCGAAGATCACCGGCACGGTCAGCGGCTCGCTCCTGGCGGGCGCCAAGATCCTCTGGACCATCGGCCGGCTGTCGATCGAGGGGATGGAGCGGTAGCTGTTACTTCCCGGACCCATCGGGAGCCCCGCCATCCGTGCCCGGCTCGAGGGCCCGCTCCTTGTCGTGGACGGTCCGGAGATCGACGATCTCGTAGCGTTTCCGGCCGGAGGGAATGGCGATCTCCACCGCGTCGCCGACGCGCTTGCCGGTCAGGCCGCGAGCAATGGGGGAGCCGATGGAAATGGTTCCTCTCGAGATGTCCGCGTCGTCGTTCATCACCAGCTCATAGACGACTTCCGCTTCGGTCTCCTGGTCGAGCAGGGTGACGGTCGAGCCGATCGCAACGCGGTCGCGGGGGAGATCGTGGATGCTCAGCGTGGAGAGGTCCGCCAGACGCAACTTGAGCTGGCCGATCCGCGCCTGCACGTAGGACTGCCGCTCCAGGGCCATCTGGTACTCCGCGTTCTCGCGCAGGTCTCCCATGGCAAGCGCCCGGTTGATCTCCCGGGGCAGCTCCTGCCTCAGCTCCCGCTGAAGCTCCTGGAGCTCCTTTTCCAGCCTTTCCTTGAGCGAGCGAAGCATGAGCCATCAGCCCGTGGGTCGGTCAACTTCGCACCCGTTTGACAAGCCCTCGCGAGCACCATAAACTCCCTCTCCAGTCAAGCGGGCGCAGAGAACCTTCTCATGAGCGGCGGAACGGACGCACGCAAGATCAAGTTCCTGATCACGGGTCTCCTCGTCGCCGGCGCCATGGTGGCCCTGTTCGCGGTGAGCTTGAACCAGCCCGGCGCCGCCTACTACATCTCGGTGACCGACTTCAAACGCGGGCAGGCCCATGGGGACAACTTCCGCATCAATGGCAAGGTGCAGCCCGACAGCATTCGCCGCCAGCCCGGGGGGATGGACCTCTCGTTCACGATGACGGACGGCACAAGCCTGCTGCCGGTGCGGTACCACGGCGTGGTCCCCGACACGTTCGCGGCGAAGGCGGACGTCGTGGTCGAAGGGGAGCTGGGCGCGGACGGAGTCTTCGCGGCCCACACCCTTCTCGCGAAATGCCCCTCCAAGTACGAAGCCGCCGCACAAGCGCGGCCGCCCGCCGGCGGCGGTTAGTGCTCCGGCCGTCATGATCGTCCTCTTCGGGCAGTACGCGCTGCTGCTGGCCGTGCTCACGACGCTCTGGGGAGCGATCGCGGGTGCGCTTTCGGGGGTGAGCGGATCGGAAGGGCTGCTCAGCTCCTCGCGCCGGGCGATCGCGGTCAGCTGCGCTCTCCTCACCGCCGTCGTCGCCGTCCTCGAGTTCGCCCTTCTGAGCGACCTGTTCAGCGTCCGGTACGTCGCCCAGAACTCCCACATGACGCAACCGCTGCAGTACAAGGTCTCGGCCCTGTGGTCGGGGCAGTCGGGCTCGCTGCTTCTGTGGGCCTGGATCCTGTCGGTCTACTCGGCGGTGGCCGTGGCGATCTATCGGCGGAAGCATCGCGCCCTCATGCCGTGGGTCCAGGCGACGCTGTCGGGCGTGCTGCTCTTCTTCGTCTACGTCCTGGCGATGGTGACCCCGCCGCTGGCCGTGGGCGCCCCGCAGGCCGACGGGGCGGGGATGAACCCCCTCCTGCAGAACTACTGGATGATGATCCACCCGCCGACGCTCTACCTGGGATACGTCGGCTTCGCCGTCCCCTTCGCCTTCGGCATCGCGGCGCTGCTGAGCCGGCGGACCGGAGAGGTCTGGATCCGGACGACGCGGCGCTGGACGATCTTCGCGTGGCTGTGCCTGGGAACGGGGATCCTGCTCGGCTCCTACTGGGCTTACATCGAGCTGGGATGGGGCGGCTACTGGGCCTGGGACCCGGTCGAGAACGCGTCCTTCATGCCCTGGCTGACCGGCACGGCTTTCCTGCACTCGGTCATCGTTCAGGAGCAGAAGCGGATGCTGAAGGTCTGGAACATCGTGTTGATCATCCTGACCTTCTCGCTGGCGATCTTCGGCACTTTCTTGACTCGAAGCGGCGTCCTCTCCTCCGTCCACGCCTTCACGGGCTCGGGCCTAGGGCCTCATTTCGGAGCCTTCCTTGCGCTGGTTCTGTGCGGATCGCTGGCGCTCCTGATATGGCGGCTGCCCGACCTGCGCAGCGAGCACCGGCTCGATTCGCTCGTCTCGCGGGAGTCTTCCTTCCTGCTGAACAACCTTGTCCTCGTCGGGATCGCCTTCGCCGTCTTCGTCCTGACGACCTGGCCCATCTGGTCGGAGCTGGCCACGGGCAAGAACGTGAGCATGGGCCAGCCGATCTTCAACCGGGTCACCATTCCCTGGTTCCTGGTGCTGATCTTCCTGTCGGGGATCGGTCCGGTGATCGCCTGGCGGCGCGCTTCCTTCAGGAGCCTGAAAAACTCCTTCCTTGGCCCCTTCGTCGCCGCCGCGGGTGTCGCGGTGGTCCTGCTGGCGGCCGGAGTGCGCCAGGTGTATCCGCTGCTCTTCTACTTCTGCTCGGTGTTCGTCCTGGGCACGATCGCCGGTGAGTTCTGGCGCGGGGCGCGCGCCCGGATG
>QHYA01000239.1 GCA_003223995.1 Acidobacteriota bacterium
ACCCGCCCCGGGTCGATACGTCAGATCGAGGAGGCTCTGGAGCAGGCGGGCGCGCGCGTGCGTGTCGTGGCCGACGCGGACGAGGGGTTCAAACGAGCTGTCCTGGAGGGGACGGCCGATCTGGTCATTGCCGGTTGGACCGCGGGATTTCCGGACACACACTCCATCGTCCATGGTCTTCTGCACTCGCGGGAAGGTTTCCTCGGACGGATTTGCGGCTTCCCGGAGATCGACCGGCTCATCGAGAAGGCCCAGACTGCGGTCGATCCCGCGAGCCGGCATTCTCTCTACCGCCAGATCGAGGGGATCGTCGCGAGAGACGCCCTCCTCGTCCCCCTCTACCACGAACAGGAGTACCGGTTCTGCCGTCCCGAAGTGGAAGGCCTGACGCTTTCCTACTCCTCCCCGTTCGTTTCCTACGAGAATCTCCAGATCCGTTCGTGAGTCCCTCAGGATCTGACGAGATCGCGAGGATCGTAGGCGGGAAGGCAGCCGGTCGTCGTTCTGCCGGCTACCAGGGACCCTCGCCGGCGGGCGTCACGGCGACGACGGAATAGTACCGGTTCTGGGCATCCGCCTCGGCCCCGCGATCACAGTAATGGGTTGCGGTGACCTGCGCGAGGGTTCCCCAGGATGGATGCGCAAGGTCGGCGAAAGGCGAGACGTAGATCTTGTAGCTCGTCACCGCCGCCAGAGCTTCCCAGCTCAGCACGACGTCCGAGCCTTTCGGTCGAGCTTGAAGGGTGCGAACCGGCCCGCCCACGGTCCACGTCGGCAGCGAGCTCAAGGCAAGCGGATAGGAATCGAGTTGCTGGTAGGAGGACCCGAGGTTGCTGTCGCCTACATTCGAGCACAGCGGATAGAACTTCATGAACAAGGGAATCGTAGTGGTCTCGCTCCCAGTCAGTGCCTTGAGGGTCACGCCGTTGTTGCCGTAGGCCGAATTGTCTTCGTCGGAATAGTTCGGGTCCGTGACCGGCGCATCGTTGTACGAGGCATCGTCCAGGAAATAGGACTCCGCCGAGCGGTAATAGGGAGAAGGAGGGATCGTGTTGATCGTCACGTAACCTCCCAGTCCGCTGCGCAGCAAGGTCCATGGCTGAAGGGCCGTCGGCGCCGCCGGGTCGCGCACTCCATCCACGGGCATCCCCGACGGTGTCGCCGGCGTGAACAGCGTTGCCCCGGCGTTCGGCAGGAGGTCGAAGTAGAGCCAGACCTCGTTGATGGGATGCACGCGCAGGTTGACCGTTCGCTGCCAGCGACTCCGCGACACGACATCGTGATGGACCGTGTTCACCCCGCTCGCAGCTCCCTGAACGTAGCGGATGGCGCGGACCAGCCCCACGATTCCGCCCATGAAGGAAGAGGCATCGTTCCAGTTCTCCTCGGTTTCGCCACCCTGAGGGGTGATGCCTCCGCGACCCTTGAGACGGTCGATGAGATCGGCGGCGGTCCCGCACGGCACCAGCACGCGGAGCCCCGTCAGCAGCCAGCGGTCGGAGAAGTCGAGCGAGAAGAGCGATGTGGAGATGCTCGAGTTTCTGGTGCCGCTCCACGAGACGTACTGGGTCGAGGATCGGGGAAGGTTGGCTCCGGAGAAGAGATACACCCAGCGAACGGTGTTGGAGTCCGGACGCGGGTCCGTCACGGTGATGTCGAACCGCTCCGGCTCCGCCCCCACCGGCCAGGCAATGGACGAAGGAGCCTGCGGGCCGCCGTCCCCGAAAAGGAAAGCCACCTCGTCGTCCGCATCCAGAAGTCCGTCGTCCTCGTGGAAGACGTCGTAGATGTTCTCGACGACCTCGAGTGATGTCCCCGCGCTGAAGACATGATTGACCCGCTCATCCACCTGGGTCGGAATCGGGACAAAGCTGAGGCTTGCGGGGTCGTACTTGAAGGCGCCGAGATCGGAATTCACACGGCCCAGGAAATCGGGCAGGCTCGAGCCCGGGACGACGACAATGTCGTCGTCGCGCGGCAAGGTCCCTCCTGCGCTCGTAGCCTCGGAACGACTCTGAGTCAGGAGCAGAATGAAAAGCGCCAGCGAGACGTGCCGAACCGCGACATGGTGATGGATCATCCTCCCTCCCCTGAAGCACTGCTGGCGGAAATATACTGCGGAAATGGTCCGGTGACGGCAGTTCTCGTGTGCCCGTACCGAGGAACTCTTCGATCCGAGAAAGCGAGCTTCCGACGTTCGATGAGGAATCGAGGAAGGATTGTCCGGAAATCTGAAAATCAGTCCATTCGGCGCTTCAAACGGGGATCAACAGGCTGTCACTGGGGTCGGACCGTCTCATCGCCCCAACCCCATCGTCCTCTTCAGCTCCGCGACCTCCCTCCCCAGGCCCTCGAGCCTCTCGTTCTCGACCTTCGTTCCCGGAACCCCCTTCAGCGCCTCGACCTCCTTCTCCACGCGCTCGACCTCCTGCCGCGCCGACTCCGCGTCAGAGGTCGTGTCGAGGCCCATCGTGCCGGCCGTCCTCTCCGCCTGTCTGAAGGTCTGTCCCGCCGCCTTGAGGCGCCGGGCCAGATCGTCGAGGCGTCTCCCCTTCTCCGAGACCGAGGCGGAGGACGACGGCGCCAGCCCTATTCTTCCGGTCGTGAAGTAGTTGTAGGCGAGGATAGCCGCCAGGAGCAAAGCGCCTATCAGAAGAATCTTTCTCATGACTCGAACCTCTCTCGATCTCTTCGGAGATCACGCGGCCCAGGAAGTGCCGCCAAACCTCTAAGATAGGTCCGCGTCTGGTCTTTTCAAACCTTCGGGAAACCGCCCCGGAAGATCGCCGGCCCCGGGCCCGGGATCCACAGTTCGGCAGCAGCGCCCTTCTACCGGCCTCTGCCAAGCACCCAGCTCACGCCGGCTGTGAACACTCCGTTGTTGGTCGAGGGACTGGTGTCGATGTGCATCCAGCGGCCGTCGAGCCGAATGCTGACGCGGTCATTCAGGTAGAAGCGGGTTCCTCCACCGAGGTAGATCGTGAAGTCGCTCTCACTGCCCAGGACATCGATATCCGTATTGGCGCTTCCGACGCCGCCCGTGAAGAAGGGAACGACGTCATCATCCGGTGTCCAGTTGTAGAGGTATCCGACCGTCCAAGTCGTGACATCCGTGTCGAGATCGAGCCCGGTGAAGTTTTCCTCTGTTCCCGTATAGGATCCGGTGAACTCCAGCTCGTGCCCGCCAATGAAGTTGTACCCGATCCGGCCCCCAAAACCCGCACCGTTGTCGACACCGAGGTCATTGTCGAAATTGACGTACTGCCCGAAAGCCCCCAGCTCCCAGGAGTTGTTGCGAGAGGCGGCTCGAGTCAGGCTTGGCAAGGCGGCAGCGGCAAGGACCAAGAGGCAGCAGATCATCCTGAAGATCGTCGTTCTCATAGCTTTCCTCCTCTGACTCGGCGGCGAGCCAGACGAATCACAACGAGTCGTGAGTAAGGCCCCCCCAGGCAAGACTTGGATCCCCCGGGTGATTTGTAGTCTCTGCGGCGGCTCTATGGTGAAGCAAAAGGATGTTACCAGAGAAGAGCAGGAATCCCCAGGCTGCCAACGGACACGAACGATTTGCAGCGAAACCGTCGGAGGGTTAGATTCGAATGGTGGAGAGAGAACTGATACCCCAACCTCCGCCGCGCCGAGCACGCGCGATCGTCAGGTCTTTGCTGGTGGCTGCTTTGGCGGTCGCTCCGGCGGCCTCCTTCGAGGCTACCCACGCAGCGCTTCCCAATTTCGTTGAGGTCTCTCCCGGTATCTTTCGCTCGGGCCAGCCGACCCCCGAGGGCCTGCGTGCAGTACGGAAACGGGGCGTGCGGACAGTCATCGTGCTTCGCGAAGAGATGCCGGAAGATGAACGCCAAGAGGCGGCGCGGCTCGGGCTGCAACTCGTCCACGTCCCGATGGACGGCACGCACATGCCGTCGATCGAAGAGGTCGACAAAGCCTTGGACGTTATCCGGGACAGCTCGAAACAGCCCGTGCTCGTCCATTGCCGCCACGGAGAAGACAGGACCGGGGCCGTCATCGCCGCCTACCGGGTCGTCGTGAACGGCTGGGACCCGGCCGCCGCCGAGAGGGAGGCGCGCGAGCTCCGTTTCAACCTCGGGAACCTCAAGGAGTTTCTCGTCCGCTTCCAGGAGCATGAGCGCAGGCGGTGAGGTCCAGGATCCCGAGGTCTTGACGGAGCCGGCGGGCGGACGTAAGGTAGCCCCCGTCATGCTGAGCGAACCGAGCGCAACGATCCGCCTGGCGCGAACCTTCCCCTCCTCCTGCTGGTGGCGGGTGCGTGCGGAGGTGGGCGCCGGACGCTGAGCGCGAAGCAGGCTCGATAGTTCAAGACCCACCTCCGGTGACCGGGGGTGGGTTTTTTGTTTGCGAATGCAAACGCCGTTCGACGTCGCGGCAGATCTGGATACGCCGGTCTCGGCCTACCTGAAGCTGCGCGCGCTCGGTCCGCGCTTCCTTCTCGAGAGCGTCGAGGGGGGCGAGAGGCTCGGGCGCTACTCCTTCATCGGCTTCGGCGACGGGCTGGAGGTGCGCCTGTCGGAGGGGATGCTGAGGATCGGACAGACCACGACGGCGGCTCCCGCCGACCGCGCCGGTTTCCTCGACGCCCTGCGCTCGGCACTCAGACAGGCGCCCCGGCCTCACCCGCGCCTCGACGGGACCCCCCTGCAGGGTGGTCTCGTCGGCGTCACGGGGTACGCAGTCGGCCGGAGGCTGGAGCGGCTGCGCGTGCGCGAAGCGCCGGGCGCGGAACCCGAGACCGCATACTTCGCCCCGCAGTCTCTGCTCGTCTTCGACCATCTCACGCGGCGGATCGCGGTGCTGCACGACGGCTCCGATGAAGAGCGCGCGTCGCTGCGCGAACGGATCCGGCGCACGCTGTGGGGCCCGATCCCGGACGATCCCGCCCTCGCCCGCCGCGCCTCCGCTCGCCACAACCTGCCGCGTGCCAGCCTGCCGCGCGGAGACTTCCTCGACGCCGTGCGTCGGGCGCAGCGGTGGATCGCCGAGGGAGAGGTGTACCAGCTCGTCGTCTCCGTCCGCTTCTCCGGCGAGTGCGACCTGCCGCCCTTCCAGGTCTACCGGGCGCTGCGGCTGCTGAATCCCTCTCCCTACATGTTCTTCCTCGAGTTCGACGGCCTGGCAGTCGTCGGCTCCTCGCCCGAGGCTCTGGTCCGGCTGGAGGGGCGGGAGGCTCTCCTGCGGCCCATCGCGGGCACGCGTCCACGCGGAGCAACGCGCGAGCGTGACCTCGCCCTGGAGAGGGAGCTTCTCGAGGATCCGAAGGAGGCCGCCGAGCACGTGATGCTCGTGGATCTGGCCCGTAACGACCTGGGACGCGTGGCGGTGACGGGATCGGTACGCGTGGAGCCATCGCGCATCGTCGAGCGGTACAGCCACGTGATGCATCTCGTGAGCGGCGTCCGCGGCGTCCTCGAGCCGGAGGCCGACGCCTTCGACCTGTTCGCGGCTGCCTTCCCCGCGGGGACGGTCGTGGGCGCACCAAAGGTCCGCGCGATGGAGCTGATCGACGAGCTGGAGCCGGTCCCGCGAGGGATCTACGCGGGGACTGTCGGCTACTTTGGGACCGGCGGGGGGATGGACCAGGCCATCGCGATCCGCACGCTCGTCCTGCGCGACGGAGGCTGCGCCTGCCAGGCCGGAGCGGGAATCGTCACCGACAGCGTCCCCGAGCG
>QHYA01000240.1 GCA_003223995.1 Acidobacteriota bacterium
CGCTCTGCTGAGAAGGATCCGCGTCCTCATCGAAACGGACATCCCGCCCGGGCGCGGGCTCGGAAGCAGCGCCACGGCGGTCCTCGGGGCCGTCTGGGCTGCCCGCGCGCTCTCCGGAGGGGCTTCCGATCGCGCCGAGGCTGTCGCCGAAGCGGCCCGGCTCGAAGGACACCCTGACAACGCGGCCGCAAGCGCGCTCGGCGGCTTCGTCGTCTGCTCCGCCTCGGTGCGCACCCCGGCCGTCGTCACGCAGCGGCTGGCCTGGCCGAGGGAGTGGCGTCCGCTGGTTGTCGTGCCGCCATACCCTCTCGGCACCCAGGAGTCCAGGAGCCTGCTGCCGGACCGGGTCCGGCTGACGGACGCAGTGTCGAACATCCAGCGGGCGTCGCTGCTCGTTTCGGCTGTTGCGAACCGAGACGAAGGCGCACTGTCCGAGGCCCTCCACGACAGGATCCACGAGCCGTACCGCGAGAAACGGGTCCCCGAGCTGCGCATTCTGAGGGAGGAGCTTTCGGACATGCCGGTCCTCGGCTGCGTTCTCTGCGGGGCGGGGTCCTCCGTCCTCGTCCTGGTCAACGAGCGCAACAGAGCGGCCGTGCTCGGATTCCTGAAAGGGTGGGCGCGGCAACGGCCCCAGCCCCCGCAGGTCCTCGATCTCGATGTGGATCAGGAAGGTCTTCAGGAAAGCGGGAAGACCGAGATCCAGGAAGACGATGAGATCCTGCCAGGCGCCGAGCCGCAGGACCAGCCGCGAGGCCTGGAGAGAGGACGAGACCGGGGAGGTCGGGGGAAACCATGACGAACCAGCGCGATGGCGCGGCCCGCACCTGCAGCTCGCCGCCCGGTCTCAGCGTCCTCAAGTTCGGCGGCACATCCGTGAAGAACATCGGACGCATTCAGCACGTCGCGGGGATCGTGGACTCCTGGAGGCAGTCCGCGCCCGCGCTCGTGGTCGTCTCGGCAATGGGCGACACGACCGACTACCTCCTGAAGCTCGCGCGCCAGTGCTCGTCCGACCCGGACAGGCGCGAGCTGGACCTGCTGATGTCCACCGGCGAGCAGATCTCCATGGCGTTGCTGGCGATGGTGCTCCGCTACGCGGGGATCAGGGCGAAGTCGTTCACCGCTTCACAGGTCGGCATCTTCACCGAGACCGTTCATTCCAGCGCCAGGATCATCGATGTGAAGACCGACAAGATCCTCCAGGCCTTCGCGGACAACGAGGTGGTCGTGGTGGCCGGCTTCCAGGGCGTAACCGCGGATGGGGACGTGACAACCCTCGGCCGGGGCGGCTCGGATACCACGGCGGTGGCGCTCGCCGCGGCGATCGGAGCCCCTCGCTGCCACATCTACACCGACGTGGACGGCGTGTACACCGCGGACCCCAACGTGATCCCTGAGGCGCGGCTCATCAAGCAGATCTCCTACGAGGAGGTCGTCGAGATGTCCCGCCTTGGGGCCCGTGTGATCCACCCGAGGGCCGTGGAGCTGGCGCGGCGGCACGAAATCGCCCTCAGGATCAGGAACACTTTCAAGCCGCATCACGAAGGAAGCCTCATCGACGGAGGGAAAGACATGGAGATCCATCGGGCGGTCAGCGGGGTCGCTATCGACACGGACCACGCGCGCGTGGCGATCATGGACGTTCCAGACAGGCCCGGCGTCGCGGGGAAGATCGTGAAAGCTCTTGCCGACCGTCACATCGTCATCGACATGATCATGCAGGCCTTCCATCCCACGACGGGCCTCAGCAGCATCACCTTCACCGTCCATCGTTCCGACCTCGACCAGACGATCGGCATCCTCCAGCAGGTCAAGGAGGAGCTTGGGGCGAAGGAGGTCCTGGCCGATACGGACGTCGCCAAGGTGAGCGTGATCGGCGCGGGGCTGTCGGGCCGACCCGGCATCGCGGCGAAGCTCTTCGCCACGCTTGGCGACGATGGAATCAACATCAAGATGATCGCCACGAGCGAGATGAGGCTGACCTGCGTGGTCGGCACCGCCGACGCCGAAAGGGCCGCCCGCCTCGCCCATCAAGCGTTCGATCTGGACAAGGCCCCCTCGCCGGATCGCTGATCCGCCGGCTCCGGGCGCCGCCCGAGGCGCAAGACACCTGATAGGAACCTTCTCCGAGTTCCGGGGACAACCCGGACTCGGCCCGGACTCGGGGCTTCTGGGACGGCCGGCAGGAAAACCTCGAAGCCTTGGTTGCGCGTCTCAGGAACGGATCCGAGAATAGCCAGCGTGAAGGACGCCATCCTCTCTCCAGAGGCCCCGCCCCGGGCATTGCGGGCGCTTCCGGGGCCGCTGCCGCGCTGGTTCCCGCCGCTCGCAGGCGCCGCTCTCGGGGCGGTCTTCCTGCTCGCGGCGGCGGCCAAGGGCGCGGACCCGCACGCCTTCGTCGAGCAGGTCGAATCCTACAGGATCGTGACCGGCGCGGGCGCGCGTGCCTTCGCCTATGCGCTGGTGCCGATCGAGGCGGCCCTCGGGACCAGTCTCCTGCTCGGCCTCTTCCGCCGGACCGGAATGCTGGCATCGGCGCTGCTTCTGCTGTTCTTCATTGGCGTGACCGCCTACGGATGGAGCCAGGGAAGGATCGAAGGATGCGGCTGCTTCGGCGTGCTGGCCACACGCGGTCCAGGCGAGGTGATCGTCGAGGATGTGCTGCTGCTCGCCCTCGCGGGTCTGGCCCTGCTCCCTGTCCGCGCGGGCAAGCGGGCGGCGGCCATCTGCGAGCCTAACGAGAACCCCCCGCTGCCTTCCGCGGAGGGAAGCGGGCGGTCGGCCGCCGAACAACGACCCCTGGCGAGGGCGCTGCCCGCGAACGAGAAGTGGCAAGGGCCGCGAAGCCGCCAAAGGAACAGCCTCCGGGCCCGCGTCTTGATAGTCCTGGCTTGCGGGATCGCAGCCGTCGTCTTCGAGATCGCCTCTCCCGCGCTGCCGATCGACGACTACGTCACCACCCTGCGGCCAGGCCGGAAGGTCGAAGAGCTGGATCTTGGGCTGGAAGAAGGCGAGCCCCGCATGGTCGCCCTCATCGACATCAAGAGCGATCGCATCCGGGAAACCACCTCGGCCCTCAACGCCCTCGCCTCGCAGCCCGGCGTGCCGAAGGAGGTCGCTTTCGCCTCGGCCGGCGAGCAGGAAAGAGGAGCGTTCTTCTGGAACCATGGACCGCTCTTCGAGCTGCGCGAAGCTCCCGCGGCTTCGATGAGACCCCTGTACCGCAAGCTGCCCAGGTTCTTCCTGGTCGGGGGAGGACGCGTGCTTCGGGTCTGGAACGACAGACCGCCCTCCGTCTCGGAGCTTGCGTCGCTTCTTTCTTCGATCAAGAATAAAGAGCATCCCGCGACGGGCGCAGCGGGGGAGAAGGGTTGAGCAAGATGGATCTGATTGGGAGGATCGTGACGGGGTTGCCGGCGGCCGTCAAGGCAATAGGCCCCCTCGGAAGGAGGCTCCTGGCGGCGCTGCCGGCCGCCTCCATGGCGCTGATTCTGGGATCGGCCGGCGCCGCTCCGACCAATTCGCAGACCCCCGCCTCCCTCTCCGCCGCCCCCCCTTCCCCCGCAGCCTTCGACGCCAACTATGACTTCGAGGTGCTGGTGGACGGGAGGTCGATCCCGGAGATCACCTGCTACACCGGCCAGGCGTTGCCGGGTATGCTCCTGATCGGAGCTCCCGTCGGCGGGGCCGTTTTCACGCGGATCAACGACAGGAAGGTTGTGGGCGTGAATCCCACGAAGATCCAGATCCGGGGGGATCGCGCGTTCATTCCTGCCGATGCCTTCGGGCCGCCGCTCAGCGGATTCCAGACGAGCGAGGGGATAGCCGAGTTCAGTCTCGAGGGGAAGAAGGTCCGCGTCCAGCCCAGGCCGATGCTGATCGGCCAGACGACCTGCGAGGACGTCATCGAGAAGACCCCCGCTTACAAGCATCTAATGTCGCTCTACCAGCCGGACCAGGAGGCTCTCAGCTTCCTGAAGCAGTACGGCCGTCCGGTGAACATCGAGGTCTACTTCGGCTCCTGGTGCCACGTCTGCAAGCAGTACCTTCCCCAGTTCCTCCGCACGATCACCGACTGCGCCAACCCCAACCTGCACGTCAGCCTCTTCGGCCTGCCCAAAGACTTCGACAAGGATGAAAAGCTCTCCAAGCAGAAGCAGGTCAAGGGAGTCCCCTGCATCATCGTCTACAAGGAGGGCCAGGAGGTCGGCCGGATCGAGGGGCCGCCCACGCAATCGTACGAGAAGCATCTCGGCGGCCTCCTTCGGCTGGCCGCGAGCAAGGGCTGACGAGGGCGCCCACCAAGTCACCACTTGGTCCACCTGGCCCCTGGTCCTTTCCTTGACACCCCCCGGGCCGATGCGTACGCTTGCGGTCAGATGGACTGGTTCCGGAAGGAAAAAAAGCCCAGGCAGCCGGTCGAGCAGAAGCGGACCAAGGTCCCG
Organism: Acidobacteriota bacterium; assembly: GCA_003223995.1. Taxonomy (GTDB): domain Bacteria; phylum Acidobacteriota; class Polarisedimenticolia; order QHYA01; family QHYA01; genus QHYA01. The sequence continues at coordinate 4,449 of QHYA01000240.1, forward strand.
GAAGGGATCTGGATCCGATGCGACGGTTGCAAGGAAATCATCTACAAGAAGGAGCTTCTGCGAAACGGCAGCGTCTGCCCCAAGTGCAACTATCACTTCCGGATCACGGCGCGGGAGAGGCTGGAAGGCCTTCTCGACGGGGGCCGGGTCGAGGAGTTTGACCGCGAGCTAGCCTCCGTCGATCCCCTCCGCTTCCGCGACACCAAGCCGTACCGCGAGCGACTGAAGGAGTACCGCGAGCGGACCGGCCTGAACGACGCCGTGATCAACGCGAGCGGGACAGTCGAGGGGATCCCGCTCATCGTCACCTGCCTCGAATACGGCTTCATGGGTGGCAGCATGGGGTCGGTCGTCGGCGAGAAGGTCACCCGTGCCGCCGAGCGGGCGCTGGAGGAGCGAACGCCGCTGATCGCCATCTCCTGCTCGGGGGGGGCCCGCATGCAGGAGGGAGTTCTGTCGCTGATGCAGATGGCGAAGATCAGCGCCGCCCTCGCCCGCCTTCACGAGGCGGGAGTCCCGTTTATCTCGATCCTGACCGATCCGACTACGGGCGGTGTCACGGCTTCCTACGCGATGCTGGGCGATCTCAACATCGCCGAGCCGAGAGCGCTCATCGGTTTCGCGGGCCCCCGAGTGATCGAGCAAACCATCCGCCAGACGCTTCCCGAAGGCTTCCAGCGGGCCGAGTTCCTGCTCGAGCACGGGATGATCGACATGATCGTCGAGCGGTCCCAGATCCGCGAGGCGCTCGCCCGGTGCTTGCGGCTGCTTTACACCGGAGTCCCCGCGCCTGTCCCCGCGTAGGCCATGACGCCCTCGAGTGGCTGATCCGCGAGAGCTGACGAACAGATATGGAAGGCAAGCCGGCTGTCATCCTTCACCCCGTCGGCCCCCTGGACAGGGAGGAGATGGACGCGATCGTCCGCCAGGCGCGCAGAGCCATCGGACTGGCTGTGGAGGTCGGCGCAGAGATCGCCTTTCCGCCCGGCGCCCTGGACTCGAGGAGGGGTCAGATCCTGGCGCCGAGGCTCCTGGCCGCGGTGCCGGCGACGGTCGAAACCCCTCCGCCGCCGCTCCCTCCGATCACTTACGGAGGCGCAGTCGCCGCGTCCAGCCCGACGGTCGCGTCCCGGCCCGCCCAGCCAGCCCCCTTCGCGCGCGTCGCTGTCGCGGACCAGGACCTTTATGCCCCAGGCCAGGAGTTCATCTTCGCCCTAGCGGATGCGAAGGGGCGCCGCGCGGTCCTCGCCAGGCCGAGGTGCGGACGGTCGCGGAGATCGACAGGAAGAACGACCGGTTCTGCGGCACGTGCAACAACCTCATCCGTGGCCGGATGCGCTGGTAGCTTGGAGGCTGGGGTGCCTCAGGCCTGAGATCTTCCCCTTCGTCGAGGATCAGGGCCCTCTCCAATCGCCCGCGTTCAGACGCGCTCTCCTCCGAACGCGGTTTCGGGTTGTGGCGATCGGCGGCCTTGAGACCGCTTTGATTCGGCGCGGCGACGCCCGGGATAGCTGGCACTGACGTCAACCCTGCCGCGAGCCGATGAACCCGCCGATGACAGCGGTGATGGGTTTGAGGCGTTTCGTGGCAGGGTCAACGTCCACGCCGAAGTTCTCCAGGGCGGTGGCGCCGAGAAGATACAGCGACCCAGTTGGGTCAAACACGACCGGACAGGTCAACGTCTCGCCGAGGGCCGGCACGGTGAAGAGCGCCTCGCCTAACAGCCGCCTGTCACGCCGACCGTCAGCCAGGATCAGCTCCCGCGTGTGCAACGGAGCCAGGCCAATCTGCGCCATTCGATCCTCGGGCACGAAGCTGTACAGCGCTCGGGTGTCGACCCAGAACCGTTCGTCGAAACAGCGCGATGGATCCGCGGGATTCGTCACTTTCACCATGATTTGAAACATTCTCATAGCCCATGGATCCTACACTCCGAGCCCCCGGACAACTCAAGGGCGCCAACTGCGCCACGGCGGAGGATAGGAGTTTCGAACTGCGCTCCCAAGGTGATCCTACCGGAAGCCACGCACGAGGACGACGTCCTGATTCTTGGTACCGTACGTGAAGACCGCGTCCTTTCCATTCGGGGTCGGATGGATCTGAAAGATGGAACCGGTCACGAAGTCGGTGATCGCCACCGGATCGTGTCCGTCCGGCCCCACGCTCCAGAGGTTGCTCAGGTCGCCGTTCCTGCGATTCATCAGGATGCGCCCGCCATCGGCGAACCACTCGTGATCGGAGATCTGGCCCTCGCTGAAACGCGTGATCTTCTGCTGCTCACCTCCGCTGATCGGTTGCCGCAGGATGTTCTGGACACCGTCCTTGTCGTCGACGAGGGTCAGCGCGCTCCCATCGGGGGTCCAATGAAACTGGTAGGCGCGCGGCGGGAAGGAGAAGGTCGCCACGGGCGCTCCGCCAGACGCGGGAATGACCACGCACTCGCGGCGGGATCGCCCCTCGATCTCCTGAGGGGTGAAGAAGGCGACTCTCCTGCCGTCCGGCGAGAACTCGGCGCCATAGTCGTGCGAGCTCGCGATCTTGAGAGGCTCGCCGCCGTCGACCGGAGCCGACCAGAGCTCATGGGGAGAGTCGGCCCGCACATACAGGAGGGTCTTCCCGTCGGGTGACAAGTCCTGGAGCAACTCTCCTGAGCCCTTCGTCAGGCTCCGCGTATTTCCGCCATCTGCGTCCACGCGCCAGATGTGGGGAACATGATCCTCGCCAACGCGGTCGTAGATGCCGCCGCCAGGGAGCCACCGGAGCCCGTAATCGTGGGCGGGGCCCGACGTGAGCTGACGGAGTCCCTCGCCATCGTTCCCGATCATCCACAGGTGAGTGAAGTGGTCCACGGGCGCAGTGAAGAGGATCGCATCGTGTCCCGCGGGCACGAAATCCCAGACGCCGGTTTCGCTGCTAGCATTGAAGGTGAGCTGGCGGGGACGTCCCTTCCCGCCGGCCGGGGCGATCCAGAGGTTAGCGAGCGTGACTGACCGAAGGGCCGCAAGGGTGGCGCCGTCCGCGGACATGCTCACCTCCCCGTAGCTGTTGGCGTCGTTCGTGCCTCCCGTCCCCGGCGTCGACAGCGACCACCTGGGCGTGGACACCGCCCGCCGCGGTGTGCACGGCGGTCGCGATCGTCTTCCCGTCCGGAGACCAGGAAGGGGCTGCCCACATGCTCAGCGGTTCCTCAGCTGTCGCGATCGTTCGCTCCTCGCCAGTTTCGAGGTCGCGGATGATGAGGAGGTCCTTGCCCTTCTGCCGCATGCTCCGGAGGAAGCAGACGCGCTTGCCGTCGGGCGCGAAGCTGACCGCCGAAGCGAGGTCCGAGGCGCGCTTCCGCGCCGGGCCGCCGAGCGAGGGCACCTGGAAGAGGGACGCCAAGTCCGCCTTCTCGGGTTCCTCGGCCAAGTAGTACAGATAGTCGCCGTTCGGCGAGAAGCGAAGCCCCCCGACACCACGCGGCCCGAGTGGAAGGATCCGCACCTCGCTTCCCGTGTTGAGCTGACGCACCCAGAGGGCCTGCTGTCCCGGAGGGCCGCTGACGTACGCGAGGTACCGCCCTTCGCCGGAGAGCGCCGCTCCGACGACGGACCCCCGGCCCGAAATGCTTGTCATCCGTAGTGACGGCCCGGCGGCATCGTCCCCGGCGGCAGTGCCCGAGTGGCCGAGGATCCTGTAGATCCCGAAGCCGAGGCCGGCGATCCCGAGAAGACCCGCTGCGGCGAATCCCGCGATCCACGCGGGGCGCCGCACCGGCTGGACGACCGCGGCTCCGGAGGCCGGGCCGCTGCCGGACGTCCCGGAGATCGACAGGGACTCATAGTCCTCGACGATCTCGTGGAGCTCGATAGCGAGATCCTTCATGGACTGCAGGCGCTGATCCGGACTCTTGACCAGGCACCTCCGGATGAGACGCCGAAGCTCCGCCGGCGCCGCCGGGTTCAGCTCGTTCACCGGCGCGGGTGTGTCGTGGAGGATCATGTGCATCGCATCCACCGCGGAGTCGGCCTCGAAGGCTCGACGCCGTGTGACCGCCTCGTAGAGAATGCAGCCGAAAGAGAAGATGTCGGAACGGGAATCGACGGGCCTCCCCTGCACCTGCTCGGGCGACATGTAGCCCGCGGTTCCGAGCACGACTCCCTCGCCGGTCCGATGCTCCGTCCTTGTGGGGGCGGCGCTCAGATCCTTCTCCGCTGCGCGAGCCTCCGTGAGCTTCGCGAGGCCGAAATCCAGGACCTTCGCGTAGCCGTCTTTGGAGACCATGATGTTGCCCGGCTTCAGATCCCGGTGAACGATTCCCGCCGCGTGGGCGTTAGCGAGCCCTTCGGCAGCCTGGGCGAGGTAGCCGAGCAGCGTGCGAAGGTCTTCTTTTTCCGCATGCATCTTGTCCGTGAGGGTCTGCCCATCGACCCGTTCCATCGAGATGAAGTGGACGGCAGCCGATGCAGCATCCCCGACGTTCGAGCCGTCACCGGGACGGACCTCATCTCGTCCGATCTCATAGATCGTGACGATGTTCGGGTGATTGAGGGAAGAGGCGGATTTCGCTTCGAGAATGAACCGGCGAAGCCGTTCCTCGTTCCGCACCAGCACGGGAGGA
>QHYA01000241.1 GCA_003223995.1 Acidobacteriota bacterium
TCAGCGACCTTGAGGATCTCGTCTCCCTGAAGCTTCGTCCCTTCCTTCCAGTAGGTCTCGCGGAGGAGCCTGCCGGCCTCCGTGCTGCCGTACCAATCATCGCCGAAACGCCGGCGCATCGCCTCCTGCATCATGTCGGCGAAGCCGTAGGCGCGGGTGTAGTCGGCCGCGTAGAAGAAATCGTCCACGTCCGTCCGGAAGCGCAGCGCGTCCTGCGCCGTCAGCGGAAAGCCGTATGCCTCTTCGAAGAGCGCTCTGTAGACCTCCTGAAGGTCCTGCGTCTGCCCCTTGTAGATATCCCCGTAGAACGCAGGGTCGCCGCCGTGGAGGATCGTCTCGTAGATCAGCTTGGAATGTCCGTAGCGCCGGAGGAAATACATGTTCCAGAAGCTGCCATGGCGGACCGTCTTGCGGATGTCCTCGTCGGTCATCACGGGGACGTTCGCCCCGGAATGCTCGCTGTTCCAGCGCTGGACGAAGGCCCGGTAGCGCACCAGCCAGGCCGGATCGTCCCAGGAGTGCGAGAAGAACTCCGCCCAGCCCTCGGTCGTCATGGAGCTGCCGAGCTGCTGGAACTCCCACTGCTTCGTGCTGGTCGATCCGAAGTGCAGGGCGTGGCCTCCCTCGTGGAAGAATGTGTGGAAGTCGTCCATCCCGCCGGCGGGCTTCACCGTGATCCTCACGTCGCGCGGCACCCGCAGCGCGAAGCAAGCCGCGCGCGGCTCCTTGTTCGGGTTGGGCGCATCGTCCACGAGGATGTCGGTTCCGGCTGCGGTCTTCAGCTCCAGCCCGAGACCCTTGAGAAACTCCTTGAAGGAGGGAACCATCAGATCCTTGGGCAGGAACTTCTCCAGGTGGGGGGCGCGGGCGAGGCGGCCGATGTCGGAGCGGCGGAACTTCTCCACGGGCATCCCCAGAGCTTCCCGGACCTCCTCCTCCAACAGACGGCGGTAGAGCGCGTCCGAGGACTTGTAGAACCGGTCACAGCGGGCGATGAGGTCCTTCAGGTCGACGAAACGGTAGCGCTGCGACAGATCGATGTAGGACGCAAACCCCAGCTCTCGCACCACCTCCTGAGACCTCTTCTCCTTGCGCTCCAGGATCGGATTGAGAACGTCCCTGTAAACCTCGGCAACCTTCGCCTGGATCTGTGCCCGCTTCTCCGCGTTCTCCTCGCGGCTCAAGAGCCCCTGGAGGTCGCGGTAGGCGACCGGCTTCTGCTCCCATGGAATCTTGACCGTCGTCGCGGTCTCCGCATTCGACTGTTCGTCATCGAAGTGAGCCGTCTCCAGCCCCACGGCCGACAGCGCCAGGTGCGTGTGCAGGTACTGCAGCGCCCTGCGCCGGTCGTCCGGATCGGCGGACCACGGCGGGAGGACCGATCCGGCGGGACGGCGCAGCAGCTCGCCGACGAAGCGCACCGTCTCGTTCGAGAAGAGCTTCTCGTGCCCCTTGTACGTCTCCGCGATGATGCTCTCCTCCCCCTGGGTGCGCGTATACCAGGAGAGCACCCCCTGGATCAGGTTGAGCGCTTTCGCCTCGTCCCGGACCTCTTCGAGCCTCTTCTCCATCTCACCCCTTTCTGCTCCGGCGGCCACGGCGTTTCCGGCCGGCTTGCCGGCGTTCTGACCGCCAGCCGCCGCTGCCGGCGATGAACCCCTCCCGAAGGCCGAGACGGCGGCCGCTGCGCCAATGACGAGCGGAGCGGCTGCGGCGCTGATGAGGACTCTCTCGAAAAACCGCATGTGATCTCCTCTTCTGTCTGTAATAGGGTGGGGCGCCAGGCACTCCCGCCGGATCAGGCGCCGGGAACCCCAGCCAGGATCGGGACGATCTCGGTCTGGGGCGGGCCGCCCGTCGGCGTGGCCTGCTTGGCATCCAGGAAGACGTCGATCTCGCTTCGGATACCGAAGTCCCCCTTCAGGTAGATTCCCGGCTCGATCGAAAAGCAGGTGCCCGGCAGCAGCCGGCGCTCGTCGTGCGTTTCGAGGTTGTCGAGGTTCGCTCCGTCACCGTGAACCTCCTCGCCGATGGAATGCCCCGTCCGATGGATGAAATTGGGGCCGAAACCGGCCTGGAAGATCACGCCTCGCGCCACCTCGTCCACTTGCCAGCCTGCCGGGTAGCTCCCCGAGACCGCCGCTTTCTGGACGAACTCCAGGGCGGCGTCGCGGGCTTGACGGACGATTTTCCAGATCCGGTCATAGCGTTCGGGGACGCTTTCGGCCACGACGCCGACCCATGTGATGTCGGCGTAAACAGCGCCGGTCTCCTTCAGCTTGCCCCAGATGTCGATAAGGAGTCGAGTCCGCCGCCGACGCGGATCCGACGCGCGATCATCTTCCAGGCCTCATCCACGACCGACCGTAGGGCCACGGCGGCCCGTTCGTGCTGCTGGCGCTGCGCCGGGTTCCACACCGCCTCGAACCGCTGGACGAGGTCGGCGGAGCTGACGACGCTCGCGCCGGTCTTCCGGACGTGTTCGACAGTTCCCGCATCGACCTTCGACACGTACGGGATCGCGCCGTCCGGGGAGTATTCCATCGCGATCTGCCGGGGCTTCGAGGGGGCGGAAGACCCCTGGGAGGCGGCTCCCCTGAGCGCATCCTTGATGGCGGTCTGGAGCTCGCCCCAGGCGAGGTACACCCGCTTCGTCCCGGGCAGATGGTCCAGCCTTCCTGGCTCTATGGCGTGCACGATCCTGACAGGATCCCCCTGCGCCGGGACGAAGTAGAGCCAGCGGCGTGTCCCGATCGCCCCCTCGGGCATCAGCAGGATCCGCGACGCGATCGAGTTCGATCCGCGGAAGTCGTAGAACAACCAGCCATCGATGCCCGCCTCTCTCAGCGCCGCCTGGATCCTCGAAACCCTCTCGGCGGCCGCGGCGTCGGCCGAGGCGGCTCGCTGGGCAGGCTGGCTGGCAGGAGACGCTCCGGGCGCCGGGGCAGAAGATGCGGCGGGCGTCCCGGGCGTCCCCGCGCGACCGGAGGCCGCGGCCAACAAGGCGGGCAGCAGTGGCGTCATGAGCAGCCACAGTGACAGTGACGGATTCAGGCTGTGCATCGGGCCTCCATAGGTTTGAAAGATGCCGATTCTATCCGACTCGACGCGCGAGGATGAAACGGCCCGATCGTTCAATTGACACTCCCTGGCGGGGGGGCGTAGCGTAGCCCGCCGTGTTCAGCGCGCTGAAGAGGTGGCTGGTCGGCTCGCCTCTGCCGACCGCCCAGGCGATGCACGAGCGCCTGAGCAAGACCGTCGCGCTGGCCGTCTTCTCCTCCGACGCCCTCTCTTCCGTCGCTTACGCCACCCAGGAGGTCCTCTACTATCTCGTGCTCGCCGGAGGCGCGGGGATCGCCTACTGCATGCCGATCTCGCTGGCCATCGGCGCGCTTCTCGTCATCGTCGCTGCTTCCTACAGGCAAACGATCCGGGCGTACCCTTCCGGGGGAGGGGCCTACATCGTCGCGAAGGACAATCTCGGCGCGCTGCCGGGGCTCGTCGCGGCGGCCGCTTTGCTGATCGATTACATCCTGACCGTCGCCGTGTCCGCCGCCGCCGGTGTCAATGCGGTGACTTCGGCTTTCCCGCGGCTCTTCGAGCACCAGACCATTCTCTGCGTCCTGTGCGTGCTGGGGATCTCGATCATGAACCTCAGAGGGATCCGGGAATCCGGACGGGCTTTCGCGGCGCCGACCTATCTGTTCATCATCGCCTTCGGCCTGCTTCTCATCGGGGCGCTGACGCGGCTCGCCGCAGGCCGCATCCAGCCCCTTTCGCTGCCCGAGGAGATCGCCTCGGCCAGCCATCCCGTCACGCTGTGGCTGCTTCTGCGAAGCTTCGCCGCGGGCTGCACCGCGCTGACCGGTGTAGAGGCGATCTCGAACGGAGTCCCCGCTTTCCGGCCGCCCGAATCCCGAAATGCCGGGATCACGCTGACCTGGATGGCGACGATCGCCTGCACCTTCTTCCTCGGAGCCTCCTACATCGCCAGCCGCCTGGGGGCCTACCCCCATGAAAAGGAGACGGTCATCTCGCAGGTGGCCCGTGCCGTCTTCCAAGGAGGGCCGCTCTATTACTTCGTCCAGGCGACGACCGCCCTGATCCTGATCCTTGCCGTCAACACCTCCTTCGCGGATTTTCCCCGCCTCGCCTCGATCCTCGCCCGGGACCGCTACGTCCCGAGACAGTTCGCCAACCAGGGCGACAGGCTCGTCTTCTCCAACGGCATCGTCTTTCTCGCCGGATCGGCCATCGCCCTGCTGGTGATCTTCGGGGGGAGCACGCACAGGCTGCTGCCGCTCTACGCGATCGGAGTGTTCCTTTCCTTCAGCCTGTCGCAGGCGGGCATGGTGCTCCACCACAAGAGGCTCCGCGAAAAGGGCTGGAGGAGGGGTATCGCGATCAACGGGCTCGGAGCGGTCTGCACGAGCATCGTGCTCCTGATCCTCACGGTGACGAAATTCAAAGAAGGCGCCTACGTCGTGGTCCTGCTGATCCCGCTGTTCGTCCTGATGTTCCAGCGAGTCAACTCGCACTACCGGGAAATCCGCGAGCAGCTCTCTCTCGACCGGGCGGAGGGGCCGTGCGAGGTCCACAACACCGTCATCGTTCCGGTGTCGACGATCCACCGCGGCGTCGTTCAGGCCCTTCAGTACGCTCGAGCGCTCTCCGACGACGTGCGGGCGGTCGTGATCGATCTCGACCCTGAGGCGACGCGGAAACTGAGGGAGAAGTGGAGCCAGTACTGCTGCGGAGTGCCCCTGATCGTCCTCGATTCCCCGTACCGCTCCGTCCTGCGCCCCCTTCTCGAGTACATCGAGTCGGTGGACCGCCGGAAGGAGGGGGACATCATCACGGTGGTCCTTCCGGAGTTCGTGCCGGCCCGCTGGTGGGAGCACCTCCTGCACAACCAGACTGCCCTCCTGATCAAGGGGGCGCTTCTGTTCCGCCGGCGCACGGTGGTCACCAGTGTTCCCTACCACCTGCAAAGAACCACCGCCCCGGCTGGCGGGACGGCACGGAGCTGAAGGCCGCCGCTCCCGACCTGCTCCGCGACCCCGTGTGGCCTCCAGGGGCCTCGAGGTCGGGTCCGGGCGGACCGGACGGCCCAACCCCGCGAGCGTTCGACCAGTGCTCCTCTACTTCGGATTGACCCCGTTGCAGGGCTTGTGGATCTGAATGTTGCCTCCGTCGATGCCGTCACTGGGTGGCGTGCAAGCATTGGGAGCACCGCCACTGTCGGCGTGATAGGAAATGTCTGGTCCGGTCACGTTGATGATGAAGCGATCGTGGCCCTTCGGCACGTTCCCCGGTTCCCCGTCGTCGATAACCTCCACACCGTATCTGTAGCCGGGTACTCCGTTGACCGTCGCGTCTCCAAAGAATTGGCGGTCGGCACAGTCCTTGCCGGCACACGCATCGAAGCAGTTGAAACCGTAGTAGGCGTCAACGCTCGTCGAGTGCACGTGCATACCGTTGTTGTGGTCGATGTAGTTCAGCTCACCCATGAGCGGGGGCGGAGGCTCACCGTTCTTGTAGCCCGCGTTGAAGCCGAAGTTGGCCTTGCCGATCCCCAACGGGGTCGGGGTGAACCAGCCACCCCCCGTCACGAAGTCGTAGCAGGGGCTCGGCACGGGATGCGCCTGGGAATCATGGCCGAGCAACCACACGGCCCCGCCGGCCAGCAGAAGCAGTAGCCCCGCCCGCCGAATGATCATGCGTTTCATCGCCGGATCCTCCTACTGAGCGATTGAGCTCTTCGCGCTTGAGACGATGATCTCCCCTCCCGTCGCGAGGACCAGGTGGAGCGCGTTGACGACGATTCCCTGGGCCGTCGCCGTCTGTTCGTTGATGTTGAGGGTCGCCACGCCTGGAAGGCTGACGATCTGGTTGGGTAGACCGGTCACCTGCACGGGAATGCCCGCGAAGGTCAAGTCGCTGATCTGGCTCCCGCCGCTGGCGCCGAGGTCGGTCACGTCCGCCTGCGCCTGAGTGAACGAGGCGGTGATCTGGGCTGGCTGTGCCGGCAGGACGACGACGTTCGCGAGCGAGGTCGAGCTGTTGGCCTGGCTGACGCCGGTATCGTAGAGCGCGCCGCTCGTGGCCGCGACCAGCGTCTCGGCCGTCAGGACACTCGGCAGCGTGGTCCCTTCGAGCGTTGCACCGGACCATCCACCGTCGGCCGGGAGCGGGCCGGTATCCGCGATGTAGAGCGGACCGACCCCAGGGGTCAGCAGGGTTGGAGGGATGTATACGTAGGCGCTGTATGCCTGACCGCCGAAGCTGTTTGCTCGAGCGGGAACCGCCCACGCCAGTCCCAAGAGAACGACGAGGCTCGTGACGAAGACGAGCCTCTTTCGTCGTGCATCGTTGTGCCTCATGGCTTTCACTCCTTTTCTCTTCCTTTCACGACTTTACAAAGTCTCGTGTCCCAGGTTACGTGGCACAGCGGGCGGCCACAATTCGGTGAAAACTTGAATCGAAAGCGGGAAAATGCTCTAAGGCCCGCCCGGGACAGACCCGATTACCGCTCTCAAACTGCTCACGGAGGACCCAGCTGCAACGGCCTCACTGTGTTACACTCCCGCGGCTCAGAAGAGGTCACGTACGCATCCCGATTCCCAGGGCTTCCGGACGGCGCCTGCCCCGCTCGCTTGCTTGCTCCTGATGACAGGCTCCCTTCTCCTGGCCGGTTGCCAGGCGTCCGGATCGCCCGCCCCCCGCCGTGCCACTTCCTCCGGGACGGAGGGAGGCAGTGCCCACCCGCTGTTCACGGAGATCACCGCGGAAGTCGGCCTGAACCTCACGGTCGAGCCCTGGCCGGACGGGACCTTCTTCCTTCCCGAGGTCATGGGCCCCGGTGTCGCGGTCTTCGATTACGACAATGACGGAGACCTGGACATTCTTCAGGTCCGTATGCCTCCCCCCGGCCAACCGAAGGCCCCCGCGCCGAGCCGGCTGTTCCAGCAGCAGGCCGATGGGAAATTCCTCGATGTGACGAGCCGCTCGGGGCTCTCGAACGTGGTGTATGGCCAGGGTGTGGCCATCGGAGATGTCGACAACGACGGCGATCTCGACGTGTACTTCGCGAACTACGGCCCCGACGTCTTCTACCTCAACAACGGCGATGGCACCTTCACGGAAGCCACGGCCCGCGCCGGCTTCAGAGGTGATCTCTGGAGCAGTTCCGCGGCGTTCTGCGATTACGACCGCGACGGGTACCTGGACCTCTTCGTCGCGCATTATCTTCGACTGACCCCCAAGGCCTACTGCGTGAGCCCCACGGGAGAGCATGGCTACTGTGGTCCGCGCGACTTCGACGGCGTTCCCGACACGCTCTACCGCAACAACGGCGACGGCACCTTCACCGACGTCTCGGAGAAAGCCGGCATCAAGTACCCGGACGGCGGAAAGACAGCGAAGGGGCTGGGAGTCATCTGCATGGACCTGACAGGCGACGGCTGGCCCGACATCTATGTCGCCAATGACGGCGAGGCCAACAACCTTTGGGTCAATCAGCATGACGGCACCTTCAAGGAAGAAGGGATCCTGCGGGGCACCGCGGTCGACCGGGACGGGGTGCCCACGGCGAGCATGGGAGTGACGGCCGGAGACGTGAACGGCGACGGGCTGCTCGACCTGTTCATGACGAACCTCGCCCGGGAGAACAATTCTCTCTTTCGCGGCGCGACGGGAGGGCTCTTCCGGGACTTCACCACCGAATCGGGGATGACCCAGGACGATCTCCCCACCACGGGTTTTGGATGCGGTTTCTTCGACTACGACCACGACGGCGGCCTCGACCTGGCAGTCGTCAACGGGAGGGTCAAACGAGGACCCGCCCTTCCCGCAGCGCGCCTAGGTGAGTTCTGGAATCACGGCGACAACTCGCTGCGGGTGTTTCGCAACGACGCCCCGAAGGAGGGCCGGCACTGGCTGCTTGTGCGGGCGATGACCGGACGGCGCGACGCGCTGGGCGCGCAGATCACCGTCTCGGCCGGTGGAAGGAAGCATCTCAGGCCAGTGCTGGCGGCCTATAGCTACATGAGCAGCAACGACCCGCGCGCCCATTTCGGTCTGGGCGATGCGGATCGGGTGGAGGGCCTCGAAGTCCTATGGCCGGATGGTCGCCGCCAGCGGTTCCCGTCCGGAAGTGTCGATCGCGAGCTGACGATCCGGGAGGGAGACGGAGAAGCCCCGTGAGCGGCCGCGAGTCGGCTCCGTGGGTGCAGGCGGCCGGTCTCCTCCTCGCCGTCGTGGCCGGGGCGGCCCGCTGCGGCGGCCAGAAGGAGAGCATCCCTCGCCCGGATCTCGCGCGCGTGGACGCGGAGCTGAGGCAGGCCGTCGAGGCGGATCAGGACACGGTCAGGAAAGCGCCCGGATCCGCGGAGGGTTGGGGCAGGTTGGGAGACCGCTACAGGTATCACGATTGGCTTCCCGAAGCCGCTCAATGCTACGCGCGGGCCGAGCAGCTCGAGCCGGGAGAGTTTCTCTGGCCCTATCTTCGCGGTCTCACCCTCGCTCGTATCGACCCGACGGCATCGGCCAAGGCTCTCTCCCGCGCACTGGAGATCGGCCCCGACTATGCGCCGGCCCACGTGAACTACGCGCAAGTCCTGGCGCACCTTGGACGGCTGGAAGAGGCGCGCGAGCAGTTCGAGCGCGCCAGCGGGCTGGATCCGACCAGCTCGCACGCCGAGTTGGGGCTCGGGCAGTTGCTGCTGGCCTCCGGGCAGTACCCGGCGGCACGGGACCATCTGGAGCTGGCCCTGCAGCGCAACTCGGAGCACAGGGAGGCGCACCTCGCGCTTTCCCAGGCCTACATGGCCCTGGGAGAGCAGGAGCAGGCACGCAGGCATGCCGAACGGGCCCGGCAGCTTCCAAAGGAAACCTTCATGGACGATCCGCGCGGCTCGCGCGTCCCTCCGCCCGCAGGCGCGAGGGCCCACATGGAGATCGGCAGGGAGTTGCAGAAGCGCGGGATGCTGGAGCAGGCCGCCGAGCAGTACCGCGAGGCCCTGCGGAGCGATCCCAACCTCGAGAAGGTCCACTACAACCTGGGGACTCTTCTGGCCAAGCAGGGCAAGCTGGAGGAAGCGGCGGTTTCCCTTGGTGAAGCGGTCCGGCTCGATCCGGATGACCAGGAGGCCCGCTACAGCCTCGGACTGGTCTTCAGCAGCCTCGGGAAACTCGACGACGCTTCCCGGCATCTGCGCACCGTGCTCGAGAGAAAACCCGACAATGCCGACGCGCACTACAACCTGGGGACGGTGCTGGCGAGACAGGGCCAGCTCGACCAGGCGTTCGGTCATCTGGCGGAAGCCGCGAGAATCCGGCCCGAACACGCCGACACCCAGGTCAACCTTGCAGCCGTCCTCGCCCAGCAGGGAAAGACCGATCCGGCCGTTGCCCATCTCCGCGAGGCCCTCCGGATCGAGCCCGATCACGCCAAGGCGCACAAGATCCTGGGCGATCTCCTGATCGAGCAAGGGAAGAGTCAACAGGGTATGAACGAGTATCGTGAGACGCTGCGTCTCCAACCCGGCTGGCCCGAGCCGGCGCGACGGCTGGCCTTGGCGCTTGCGACCCGACCGAAGCCCACTCCGCAGGACTTGGCGGAAGCCGTGAAGCTCGCGGAGCTGGCGTGCGAGGAGACCGGAAGGAAGAACCCGCTTGCTCTCGATACCCTCGCCGCGGCCTACGCCGCGGCCCGCCAGCTCGACAGGGCCGCCACCGCGGCCCAGCAGGCTCTGGAGATCGCCGCATCCACGAACCAACCCGAGCTGGTCAGGCAGATCCGCGCCAGGCTCAGCCAGATCCAGAGCCCTTCCGGTGAAACTCGCGGCGCCTCGCGTTGAAACCGGCGGGTGCCCTCGGTCGGATCCGGTCCCGCCCCCGCGTTGTTTCCGGGCTCGCCGGCGGAATGTAGAATTCCTGCTGTGGCGATGAATCCGGAGCCTTTCGGCTGGAGAAGGCGCCCGACGCGCGAGGTGCGTGTCGGCGACGTGGGGATCGGAGGGAGCAACCCGATCCGCGTCCAGTCGATGACCACGCCGGAAACGGCCGATGTGACGGCGACGGCGGAGCAGATCCGCCGCCTCGCTCGCGCCGGCTGCGAGATCGTCCGCGTGACGGTCCCCACCTCCCGCGACGCCGCCGCTCTGCCCGAGATCCGCGCGGCGATGAGCCGCGACGGGATCCGCGTGCCTCTGGCCGCGGACATCCACTTCTCCCCTGCCGCGGCGATGATGGCTGTCGAGCACGTCGAGAAGGTCCGGATCAACCCGGGCAACTACGCCGATAGGAAAAAGTTCAAGGTCTTCGAGATCAGCGACGCCGACTACGCCGCCGAGCTGGAGCGCATCGAGCAGGTCTTCCGCCCCCTCGTCCTGCGCGCGAAGCAGCTCGGCGTGGCCATGAGGATCGGCACGAACCACGGCTCGCTCTCCGACCGGATCATGAACCGCTACGGCGACACGCCGCTTGGGATGGTGGAATCCGCGCTGGAGTTCGTCAGGATCTGCGAGGCCCACGG
>QHYA01000242.1 GCA_003223995.1 Acidobacteriota bacterium
CGTCACGCCCGGCAAGCCAGGGCTCAAGGAAAAGGTCGTTCCCCTGGAAGCGTTCTTCCACAAGATCGTCATGATCCGGGACCGGCTCCGCGCACTCGAGCAGAAGATCAACGCCAGCGCGAGCCTTTCGGAAGCGGAAAAGGTGGAGATGCAGCAATACCTCACCCGGGTCCAGGGAAGCCTCACCACTTTCAATTTCCTTTTCCGCGAACGCCGGGACTGGTTCACCGGCCAGTCCAGCGGTTGATGTCCCGTCCCCGAGCAGCCGCCATCGTCAGCCTCGTTCTCTTCGACATCGACGGAACGCTGATCTCCGCTTTCGGCGCGGGCCTGCGCTCCTTGCAGGAGGCCTTCGGAGAGGTGTTCGAGCGGCCTGATGCCGCCGGCGCGCTGCCACCCCACTGGTTCGCAGGCCGCAACGACCTGTGGATCTTCCGGAAGGTGGCCCTCGCAGTTGGCGTCCCCGCCAGTGATTACGAACGAAGGTATCCCGAGCTGGAAGCGGCTTACCTGCGGAGGTTGCGCGAGAACATGAGGGGCTGGAAGGGCGCACGCGTCCTTCCAGGCGTCAGGGAGCTGCTCGAGAAGCTGTCGAGTGATGGAGACGGAGGTCGGGATCTCGGCCTGGTGACGGGCAACCTCGAGGAAGGCGCGCGGATCAAGCTGTCGGCCTTCGGCCTCGAAGGGTTCTTTCCGGCCGGGGGCTACGGCACCGACGCGGCCGAGCGGCACGAGATCGCCCGGATCGCCAGGCTTCGCTTCGAGAGGAGGAAAGGTCGTTCGTTTCCGCCTGGGGAGATCGCTCTCGTCGGGGACACCGTGCACGACATCATTGCCGCGACGGCCTGCGGCTACCGCTCCGTGGCTGTCGCCACGGGAACGACACCGTCGTCGGCCCTTGCCGCGACCGCTCCCGATCTCCTGATGGAAGACCTGTCGGACCCGGCCCCGCTTCTCGAGCTTCTCGGCGCGACCTGACCCGGATCATTCATGATCCGCCTCCTGAGACAGGGCATCGCCAGGCACCAGGGCTCGTGAAGCTTCTTTGGCGGCCTGCGCTCCGGCCGCGAAGCGGACGGAGAATCCGCCCATCCTGCCGGGCACTTGCCCAAGGAATTGGAATGTTATATAAGCATACCAGCTGGCCCGCCTCTCGAACCGGACCACCCGTTCCCCCAAAACTTCCGGTTCCATTTGGAGGCGGGCCTTTTTTTCTCCTCCCCTGCCCTTCCCCTTGATGCTTCTCCCTTCGCCGCAGCTCCAGCAGCTCTACAGGGGAGGCTCGCCCGCCGCTGCTCGTCCGGTTACAATGACGCGCTCAAGAGCAAGGACGCGCCGATAGCGGCGCTGACCCGCGCCCTCCAACGGGAATCGTCCCGGCCGGGCGGCCAGAGACACTGCGATGGAACCTCGGAGTCCGGTCGTATTCGACGTACGTGAGCACAGGCTCGACAACGGCCTGCGGATCCTCACGCTCGAGGATCACTCGGCTCCCCTGGTCAGCTTCCAGATCCACTACGCCGTGGGATCGCGCAACGAACGGCCCGGCCTGACAGGGATCTCGCACCTCTTCGAGCACATGATGTTCAAGGGAACGGACAGGCGGCCGCCCGAACAGATCGCCCGCGAGGTCCAGGCCAGCGGCGGAACGCTCAATGCGTTCACGACAACGGACAACACCTCCTATTTCGAGAACCTCCCGGCGGGGAAGGTCGAACTGGCCATGGACATCGAGTCCGACCGGATGGCTCACCTCAGGATCGATGAGGCGAACCTGAAAACCGAGCGGGAAGTCGTCCGCAACGAGAGGCGAGTCAGTCTCGTCAACACCCCGGTGGGCCTGGCGGAAGAGTTGATGCTGTCGCTGCTGTTCGACTCTCACCCGTACAGGTGGCCGGTCGTGGGGTGGGACTCCGACCTCAAGCAGATCTCACTGCAGGACTGCATGGATTACTTCCGGATCCACTACGCCCCGAACAACGCCACCGTGGTCATCGTCGGCGACTTCAAGACCGAGGGAGCCGTGGTGCTGATGCGGAATCACTTCGGAGAGATCCCCTCGCAGCCCGCACCTCCTCCCGTTGTCAGCTACGAGAGGCCACAGCGGGGAGAGAAGCGAGGGATCCTCAAGAAGGTCGCCCAGGCGCCCGGGTTCGTGGCCGGATTCCACGCCCCGGGGTGGAAGGATCCTGACTGGCCCGCCATAGATCTGATCGAGACCGCCCTGACCACCGGCCGCTCCTCGCGTTTTTACAAGACGTTCCTCAAGCCAGGCCGCGTCTCGGCCATCTCGGTCGCAAGCGGGCTGTTCTTCGGCACGATCGATCCTTCTCTTGTGCAAGTTTCCGTGATCGCTCCCCCCGGCGGCGATATCGCCGCCATCGAGAAGGAGGTCTGGCGGGAGGTCGACAAGCTGGCCTGGGAGGGACTGACACAGGAGGAGCTTGCCAAGGTCAAGAAGCAGCGGGAGGCGTCCTTCTACCTCCAGGCGGAATCGAACTTCTTCAAGGGGGTGCAAATCGGCCTCAGGCAGATCCGTCAGGGATCCTGGCGGGGAATGAACACCCAGGTCGATCTGTGGCGCAAAGTGACGAACGACGATCTGAAGCGGGTCGGCTCGAGGATCTTCCGAACCGACAACCGAGCTGTCGTCACGATCCAGCCCGTCTCGACCGAGGAGTGGGAATCTTTCGGGCCGGCCGAATGAGCGAACTGAAAGGGCTTCGAATGAAACCGACGCCGATGCTCCTGCTTCAGTCCGCGCGCGGCGAGGCCGGGGCGGGAGGCCTCGTCAAACTCCCCCCGCTCCAGAAGGCCGACCTGCCCAACGGGCTGCGTGTGATCGTCGTGGAGTCGCACGATCTACCGACGGTTGCCATCAACCTGACGATCAAGAGCGGCTCGGGCGCCAACCCGCCGGAGCGGCCCGGCCTGGCGGGAATGACGGCCGAGATGGTGCTGCTGGGTTCGCCGAGCCGCAGCGCCGAGCAGATCGCCGAAGAGGTCGATTCTCTGGGAGCAACGCTGACCAGCATCTCCACCTGGGATTGCAGCAGCCTGACATCCACCGCCCTGTCCTCGGACACCGGCAGGATGCTCGACTTTCTGTCGGACCTGGCCCAGAACGCCTCGTTTCCAAGGAAGGAGCTGGACCTGCTGAAGCAGCGCCGGCTCAACGAGCTGAAGACCAAGCTGGACAATCCCTCCATCGTCGCGAACGAACGGTTTGCGGAGGTTCTCTTTCCCGAACACCCTTACGGGCACCCTCCGGACGGCACTGCCGCGTCGGTTCCGGCGACAACCCGGGAGGATCTGACGGCGTTCCACGCGAGCCACTACACGGCCGGCAATGCGATCCTGATCATCGTCGGGGATGTGGCCCCGGCCAAGATCATCGACAGGGTCCGCATTGCCTTCGAGAAGTGGCAGAAGGGGAAGCCTTCCCTTGCAGGACCCGAGGCGCCCGTCTCGCCCAGGGAGACCCGCATCGTCCTCGTCGACCGCTCCGACCTCACGCAGACGCAGATCCGCATGGGACATCTGGGTATCGCCCGGAACAATCCCGACTGGTTTCCCCTCCAGGTCGCCAACTACATCCTCGGGGGGGGCGGATTTTCCTCGCGGTTGCTGGACAGGATCCGGGTCCAGAAGGGTTACACCTACGGTCTGAACTCTTCCTTCTCGGCCCGCATGCTTCCAGGCCCGTTCGTGATCTCCACCTTCACTCCCCATGAGACCGTGCCGGAAGTGATCGAGGAGTCGATCCTGGTGGAGCGGGAGTTCCAGGAGAGGGGACCAGAGCCACGCGAGCTGGAAGAGGCGAAGAGCTTCTTCGTTTCCGGCTATCCCCGCAGTTTCGAGACGCCGGCAGGCATCGCCTCGGCCCTGCTCGAGGTCGAGCTCTACGGCCTGGGTGACAGGCACATAGAGACCTATCAGAACCGCATGGCCGCCGTCACAGCCGATCTGGTTCGCTGCGTCGCCCGGGAATACTTCGACACGAAGCGGCTGTCGATCGTCTGCGTCACGAAGGCGGATGAGGTGCGGGAGAGGCTGGAGAAGCTGAACCGGACGGGAATTTTCGGCGAGCCGGGGCGCGTCGAAGTGTCCGCCTTTTTCTAGAGCACTTCTCAAGTCGACGAGTGACGACTCGGGAAAGTTACAGAGAGGCCATCGGGGCCCCGCTGGCCCGGTAGGCAGAGATGACCGCGATCTCCTTGCTCCTATCGACCTCTACCCACCTCTTGTAGACCTTCAGGCGCGCGACGTCGATCTGATAGGTCGAGTCCTGGTAATTGAAAGCCACGATGCCGCAAGGCATTCCGAGCTTCTTGCCGCGTCC
>QHYA01000243.1 GCA_003223995.1 Acidobacteriota bacterium
AAAAAGGGGGCGCAACTCGTCCGTTCCGCCGGGACAGCGGCACAACTGCTGGCCAAGGAGGGGAATTACGCCCAGCTCCGCCTTCCCTCGGGAGAGGTGAGGCGGGTCCATATCGACTGCAAGGCCACCGTGGGGCAGGTCGGAAACCTGGATCACGAGAACGTGTCCCTGGGGAAGGCGGGCCGGAAGCGGCATCTTGGCAAGCGGCCCCACAACCGGGGCGTCTCGATGAATCCTGTGGACCACCCGATGGGAGGGGGCGAGGGGAAGACCTCGGGGGGCCGCCACCCCTGCAGCCCATGGGGCATGCCGGCAAAAGGTTACAAGACCCGGCGCAATCGGCGGACGGGCCGTTATATCGTTCGGAGACGAAAGTAGGTCACGGCGAAGGCGAAGGCGAAGGCGAAGGAGAAAGAGAATGTCGCGGTCCCTGTCGAAGGGCGCGTTTGTGGACGAGCATCTGGCCTCCAGGATCGAGGAGATGAACCGACGGATGGACAAGAGGGTCATCAAGACCTGGTCCCGCCGTTCGACCATCATCCCGGAGATGGTGGGCCATACCATCGCGGTTCACAACGGCAAGAAGTTCATACCGGTCTACATCACCGAGAACATGGTCGGCCACAAGTTTGGTGAGTTCGCCGCGACTCGGACCTTCCGCGGCCACGGCAGCAAGGCCGGCGAGAAGACCGCCACACCGGCCCCCGCAGGCCCATGACGGCCAGCGGAGAGCGGGAACGGAGCGCGAGGGGGGGATCGTGATCGCGAGGGCGAAGATAAGGTTCCTCAAGACCTCGGCGCAGAAGGCGCGGCTGGTCGTCAACCAGATCCGGGGCCGGCCTGTGGGGGAGGCCCTGGCTTTGCTTGGGGTCTCGGAGAAGATCGTCGCCAAGGACCTCGAGAAGCTCCTCCGCTCCGCTGTCGCCAACGCGCAGCAGGGAGACGCGCGGGTGGACGTGGACCGCCTCTACATCAGCCGGGCCGTCGTCGACCAGGGACCTTCGGAGAAACGGGCGCGGGCAGGGTCGATGGGGCGGATCTTCCGGATCCTCAAGCGCCGATGCCATGTCGCCGTGGAGCTGGACGCGAGGTCATAGACGGGCTCAAAGGTGCGATGTCACGGGCAGGTTCAAAGCCCTCTGAGAGGTGAGTGATTGGGACAGAAGGTTCATCCCTACGGATTCCGGCTCGGGTTCAACAGGACCTGGCGGTCGCGCTGGTTCGCGGGAAAGAAGTACGCCGATCTTCTGGATGAGGACCTGAAACTGCGGAGCGAGCTGAAGAAGCGGCTCCAGCACGCGGGGGTCAGCAACATCGAGATCGAGCGGGCGGCGAACAAGCTGCGGATTCGCATCCTGACCTCTCGCCCCGGGATCATCATCGGGCGCAAGGGGGCCGAGGTGGACAGGCTCCGAGACGAGATCGCCAAGCGGACCGGACGGGAGGTCCACGTGGACATCCAGGAGATCGAGAAGCCCGAGGTCGACTCGCAGCTCGTGGCCGAAGGGGTGGCCATGCAGCTCGAGAAGCGCGTCGCCTTCCGCCGCGCCATGCGGAAGGCCGTGGAGTCGGCCCAGCGCTTCGGCGCGAAGGGGATCAAGGTCCGGTGTTCGGGGCGGCTCGGCGGAAACGAGATCGCCCGGTCGGAGTGGTACCTGGAAGGCCGCCTGCCTCTGCACACGCTGCGGGCCGACATCGACTATGGCTTTGCCGAGTCGCGCACGACGTACGGCGTGATCGGCGTGAAGTGCTGGATCTACCGCGGCGAGCAGATCGGCGTGCGCCGGGCGGAAGCCCGGCTGAGGTAGAAAGGAACCGGCCATGTTGATGCCGAGCAAGGTGAGGTACCGAAAGCAGCAGCGGGGCCGGCGTCGCGGGAAGGCCTGGCGGGGTGGCACACTGGCCTTCGGCGATTATGGGCTGAAGAGCCTGGAAGTGGGCTGGATCACGGCGCGGCAGATCGAGGCGTCCCGTGTGGCGATGACG
This sequence comes from Acidobacteriota bacterium, assembly GCA_003223995.1. Classification (GTDB taxonomy): domain Bacteria; phylum Acidobacteriota; class Polarisedimenticolia; order QHYA01; family QHYA01; genus QHYA01. The sequence goes on from QHYA01000243.1 coordinate 1,987, forward strand.
CGGTTCGTCAAACGAGGCGGGAAGATCTGGGTGCGCCTTTTCCCCGACAAACCGATCACGAAGAAGCCGGCAGAGACGCGCATGGGGAAGGGAAAAGGGGCCCCGGAAGCCTGGGTGGCCGTCGTCAAGCCTGGCAAGGTCCTGTTCGAGATGGAGGGGGTGGACGTGGTGGTGGCGAAGGAGGCGATGCGGCTGGCTTCCCACAAGCTTCCACTGAAGACGAAGTTCGTCAGCCGTCATGAGGGGCGGCAGGCGGCGGCCGGCGAGAGAGCCTAGCAGATGAAATCCAGCAGATTCCGCGACATGCCCGAGGACGAGTTGCACCGCGAGGAGCAGGATCTCACGAGGCGGCTGTTCGATCTTCGCTGCCAGCTCGCTGTCGGCCGGGTCGAGAACCCGCAGAGGATCCGCGCCGCGCGCCGGGATCTGGCGCGGGTCAAGACGAGGCTGCGGTCTCTCGAGCTGGAGCGCGCCGCGGCCGGAAAGGCAGGGGCATAGCTGTGGCGGAGCAGCGAGGCCATGGAACGGTAAAGGTGGGCGTGGTCACCAGCGACCGGATGGCGAAGACAGTCGTGGTCTCCGTCGAGCGGCTCGTCAAGCACCCTCTCTACAAGCGCTTTGTCAAGAAGACCTCCCGGTTCATGGCCCACGACGAGAAGAAGCAGTGCCGCGTGGGCGACATGGTGGAGATTGTGGAGAGCCGGCCCCTCTCGGCGCGCAAGCGCTGGCGGGTCAGGCAGGTGATCACCAGAGGCATCCGGATCGAGGAGCCGCCCGCCGAGGCCGGAGAGGCGACCGCAGGCGGACTGGCGGGGTCGGCGGAAGCGCCACGGGACGAGGCGAACCGGTGATGGACAGGCCAAGCCGATGATCCAGATGCGGTCCATCCTCGAAGTGGCCGACAACTCCGGGGCCAAGAAGATCTCCTGCATCAACCTTCACGGAGGCTCTTCGGGGCGGTACGGCCGGATCGGGGACATCATCACGGCCAACGTGAAGGAGGCCAGCCCCGACGGCCAGATCAAGAAGGGACAGGTGGTGAAGGCGGTCATCGTCCGGACCGTGTCCGCGTACCGGCGCAAAGACGGGACCTACATCCGCTTCGACCGCAACGCCGCAGTGCTCATCAATGACGCCCGGGAGCCGATCGGCACGCGCGTGTTCGGCCCCGTTGCCCGCGAGCTTCGGGAGAAGAAGTTCATGAAAATCATCTCACTGGCTCCGGAAGTTCTCTAGCGGAGAGCGGAATCGATGCAGGTCGGCAAGGTCCGGAAGAAGGACACCGTCGTTGTGATCGCGGGCAAGGACTCCGGCAAGAGGGGGAAGGTGCTCCGGATCGTCACGAAGAAGTCGGCCGCGCTGGTCGAGGGGGTGAACTTCGTCAAGCGTCACACGAAGCCCAACCCGCAGAAGAACGTCAAGGGAGGAATCGTCGAGCGCGAGGCGCCGGTTCACCTTTCGAACCTCATGGTGATCTGTCCGGAGTGCGGCGAGGCCGTGCGGATCGGCCACCGGCGCCTGGAGGATGGCAGGAAAGTCCGGATCTGCCGCGCCTGCAGTGGCGTGGTGGACCGGTAGGAGAACGGAAGCGATGTCGTCCCGTCTCAAGGAACAGTACCGCAAGGAAACGATCCCGGCGCTGATGCAGCGTTTCGGATACCGCAATCCCATGGCGGTGCCGAAGGTGTCGAAGATCGTCCTCAACATGGGTGTCGGCGAGGCGCACACGGACATCAAGATCCTCGATGCGGCCGTGGAGGAGCTGGCAGCCATCGTCGGGCAGCGGCCCGTGGTCACGCGCGCGAAGAAGTCGATCGCCAATTTCAAGATCCGCGCCGGGATGCCCATCGGCTGCATGGTGACCCTGCGCGGGGAGCGAATGCACGAGTTCCTGGACCGGCTCGTGAGCCTCGCCCTTCCGAGAGTGCGCGACTTTCGCGGGGTCTCGACCCGCTCCTTCGACGGGCGGGGCAATTACACCCTCGGAGTCCGCGACCAGTTGATCTTTCCCGAGACCAACTACGCCAAGGTCACCAAGGTCAAGGGGATGAACATCACTATCGTGACCACGGCCAGGACGGACGAGGAGGCGCAGGCCCTGCTGGCGTCTCTGGGAATGCCCTTCAGGAAGGCCGCATGACGGGCCGCGGCCGGAGCTGAGAAGGAGAGTTTGCATTGTCGACCACCGCGAAGATGGCGAAGCAGTTCAAGAAGCTGAAGTTCCTGGTGCGCTTCCGCAACCGGTGCCGCCGCTGCGGCCGGCCGAGGGGTTTCTACCGGAAGTTCCAGCTCTGCCGCATCTGTTTCCGGCAACTGGCCCTGGAAGGAGCTGTCCCCGGAGTCATCAAGGCGAGTTGGTAGTAGGACGAGGAACAGACCGGAGGCCGAGAGAGAGACCATGAGCATGACGGACCCCATCGCGGACCTGCTTGCGCGGATCGGGAACGCTCTGATGGCGAGGCACCCGCGCGTGGACGTCCCCTTCTCCCGCATCAAGGGAGAGATTGCGAGGATCCTCAAGGAAGAGGGTATGATCGAGGGCTACAGGGTGATCGAGCAGCAGCCGCGGAGCGTCCTGCAGATCAGCCTGCGGTACGGCCCTGGCGGCGAGGGGGTTATCAGCGGGCTGGAGAGGGTCTCCAAGCCCGGCCGGCGTGTCTTCTGCGGGCGAGGCGAGATCCCAACGGTTCTCGCAGGTCTCGGCATCACCATCCTCTCCACTTCCCGTGGCGTGCTGTCGGGCCGCGAGGCGCGTAAGCAGGGGCTCGGGGGAGAGCTGCTCTGTCAGGTCTGGTAAGGGAACGAGATGTCCAGAATCGGCAGGAAACCTGTTCAGATCGTCGCGGGGGTGAAGGTGGATCTGTCTGCCTCGGCGGCCACGATCCAGGGGCCAAAGGGGTTGCTTCGGGTGGGCATCCCCCGGGGCATCAGTTGCCGTCTGGAAGACGGACGGGTGCTCGTGAACCGCAGCGACGATTCGAAGCCGAAGCGGGCGCTTCACGGACTGGTCCGCGCCCTGCTGGCAAACGCCGTAAACGGGGTCTCCACGGGGTACACGAAAGAGCTGGAGATCGAGGGGATCGGCTACCGCGCGCAGGTCCAAGGCAGGAACGTCCTCTTCAACCTGGGGTACTCGCATCCGGTGGAGTTTCCGATCCCGGACGGGATCCAGATATCGGTCGAGAAGCAGATCCGCATCGCGGTGTCGGGCGCCGACAAGCAGCTCGTCGGCCAGGTTGCCGCCGACATCAGGAAGCTGCGCAAGCCGGACGTGTACAAGGCCAAGGGGATCCGCTACGCCGGTGAGGTGATCCGGAAGAAGGTCGGGAAGACGGGCGCGAAATGACCCCGGCCATCCCGTGCTGATGGAGTCGTGACGTGGAGCATGTGACAGACAAACAGACCAGGCGCCAGCGCATCAAGGCGCGCATCCACAAGAGGGTGCGCGGCTCGCCGGAAAGGCCCCGGCTGGTCGTCTTCAAGAGCGACAGGCACATCTACGTGCAGGCCGTCGACGACCAGAAACGCCACACTCTCGCCTCGGCCTCCACCCGGGATCCGGCCCTGAAGACGAGCCTCCCTCGGGGTGGAACCGTCGCGGCAGCGAAGATCGTCGGCGCCTCGATCGCCGAGAAGCTGGCGGGGGTGGAGCAGGTCGCACGGGCCGGAGGTGCTCCGCGCCCGAAGCGAGCCGGAACCGGAACGATGACGAGCGAGACGAGGTGATCGGTGCCTGAGCGCGACAGCGAATACCTGGAGCTGCGGGAGCAGGTCGTCCATATCAACCGCGTGACGAAGGTCGTGAAGGGGGGGAAGAACCTCTCCTTCGGCGCCCTCGTCGTCGTGGGCGACGGCCGCGGCCGGGTCGGGTTCGGAAACGGCAAGGCCAAGGAGGTTCCCTCCGCCATCGCGAAGGGGATCGAGAAGGCCAAGAGGAGCCTCATCGAGGTTCCCCTGAAGAGGACGACGATCCCTCACCTCGTCTTGGGGCGCTTCGGTGCGGCCCGCGTCCTGCTCAAGCCCGCCTCGCCGGGGACCGGCGTCATCGCCGGAGGTCCGGTGCGAGCGGTCCTCGAAGCGCTGGGGGTGCAGGACGTCCTGACCAAGTCGCTGGGGACGGCGAACCCGCACAATGTCGTCAAGGCGACCTTCGACGCGCTGATGGGTCTGAAGGATCCGGCGGAGGTCGCGAAGCTGCGCGGGGTCACCTTGGAGGAGTTGACCGGTGAGGTCCGCTAAGAGCGGAGACTTCGAGAACGGAACATGGTGAGAAGGGCCGGGCAGCCGGCTTTCGGGCACGTCGCGGGCGGCAGCAGGATCACCGTCCGGCAGGTGAGGAGCGGGATCGGTTTCTCGGCTCGTCAGAAGCGCACTCTGAAGGCCCTGGGCCTGGGCCGGATCGGGCGAGAGCGCATCCAGCCCGACAATCCCGCCGTGCGAGGGATGATCGCGGCAGTGCGACACCTGGTCGAGGTCGTCGAAGAAGCGCACGGGCGCGAGGATCACAAGGAGAGGACGGGATGAACCTTTCGGAGATCGGCCCGGCCCCCGGCTCTCGCAAGAACCCCAAGCGCAAGGGGCGCGGACCGGGGTCGGGGAACGGGAAGACGGCGGGAAGGGGGAGCAAGGGGCAGAAGTCGCGCCATGGCTATTCCTCGCGGCGAGGATTCGAGGGAGGGCAGATGCCCTTGGTCCGTCGCGTGCCGAAGCGAGGGTTCACCAACTTGTTCCGGAAGGAGTTCGTCCCGGTCAACCTCGACCGGCTCACCGAGTTCGGGCCGAACGCCGAGGTCACTCCCGAGCTGCTCGTCCAGCGAGGGATCGTGAAGAAGATGCTGGACGGGATCAAGATCCTGGGGCGGGGGAATCTCGACCGACCCCTCCACATCAGCGCGCACCGCTTCTCCGAGGAGGCCGTGAAGAAGATCGAGGCGGCGGGAGGCAAGGCAGAGCTCGTGCAGGCACGGGGGCAGACAAGACAACGCCGTGCGCCGGCGGAAGAAAAAAGATGATCGACGCGCTGAAGAACATCTTCAATGTCCCCGATCTTCGCAAGAGGGTCTTCTACACCCTCGGCCTGCTGGCGGTGTACCGGGTCGGCGGGCATATCTACGTGCCGGGGGTCAACGCGGCGGCTCTCACGCGGTGGTTCAGCACCCAGGGCGGGAACCTGTTCGGCATGTTCGACCTGTTCGCGGGGGGCAACTTCAAGAAGTTCACGATCTTTGCCCTCGGCATCATGCCCTACATCTCCGCCTCGATCATCCTGCAGTTGCTGACGGTGATCTGGCCCTACCTCGAGAAGCTGTCCAAGGAGGGGGAGGTCGGGCGCAAGAAGATCACCCAGTACACCCGCTACGGCACCGTCCTGCTGTCGGTCGTGCAGTCGCTGGGTATCGCCTTCTGGCTCCAGAAGGCGGTTTCGCCTCAGGTCGGCGTGCCGATCGCCCCGGACGGCTGGGGGTTCCGCCTGATGACGGTGCTCACTCTGACGACGGGCACCGCATTCATCATGTGGCTCGGCGAGCAGATATCCGAGCGCGGCATCGGCAACGGCATCTCCCTGATCATCTACGCGGGCATCATCGTGGGCCTCCCCAACGCGATCCTCAGCACCTGGACGCAGATCAGCGACGGGCAGCTCAATCCGATCGGTCTGGTGGCCCTGCTTGGGCTGATGTCCGGCGTGATCGCCGGCATCGTGCTCGTCGAGCGCGCGCAAAGGAAGATCCCGATCCAGTATGCCCGGAGGGTCGTGGGACGGCGCGTCTACGGCGGCGCCTCCACCTACCTTCCGCTGCGCGTCAACACCGGCGGGGTCATCCCCGTCATCTTCGCCTCGTCGATCCTCGCGATTCCGCAGACTCTCCTTCAGCTCGGGGCGTTCCAGCAGTACCGCTTCTTCCAGGTGTTTCACCAGCAGATCGAGTACTCCATGCCGTTCTACAACCTGCTGTACTTCGCGATGATCATCTTCTTCTGCTTCTTCTACACCTCGATCATCTTCAATCCGATGGACACCGCCGACAACATGAAGAAATACGGCGGGTTCATCCCCGGCATCCGGCCGGGGAAGCGAACGGCGGAGTACATCGACCGCATCCTGACGCGCATCACGTTCGGCGGGGCGATCTATCTGGGGATCATCTCGCTGCTTCCCGTCTTCCTGATCTCGGGGCTGAGGCTGCACCTTCTCTGGCCTCCGGCCGTGGGCAACTTCTTCGACCGGATCCTGCCGGTGGACTTCATCAAGGAAGGCCTGAACGTGAGGTTCTATTTCGGAGGGACCTCGCTGTTGATCGTGGTCGGTGTGGCCATGGACACGGTCCAGCAGATCGAGGCCCAGCTCATCATGCGGCATTACGAGGGGTTCCTGAAGGGGACACGCATCCGCGGGCGGCGCGGATAGCGTGAGGAGGCGCGGCAGGCATGCGACTGGTGTTTCTCGGACCGCCCGGAGTCGGCAAGGGGACTCAGGCAGAGCGGATCCGCGCGGAGCTGGACATCCCTCACCTTTCGGCCGGGGACATGCTGAGGGAGGCGGTGCGCAGGGGGACGGAGGGCGGAAGGAAGGCCCGCGCGATCATGGAGCGGGGCGAGCTGGTGCCGGACGCCCTGATCGGAGAGATGATCGCGGAGAAGCTGCGCGCTCTCGAGGGGACGAAGGGGTTCCTGCTCGACGGCTACCCCCGGAACACGGCCCAGGTGGAGGCCCTCGACGCCGTGCTCGCGTCCCTGAACGCGCGCCTCGACAAGGCGCTGCTGCTGGTGGCGCCGGAGGAGGAGATCCTCAGGAGGCTCACGCTGCGCCGGTCCTGCCCCTCCTGCGGGGCGGTCTATCATCTCGCCCACCGGCCCCCGCGAGGCGTCGGGGTGTGCGACGCCTGCGGCGCCCGGCTGGTCCAGCGCTCGGACGACACGGAGGAGGTGGTCCGGTCCCGGCTCGCCGTCTATCGGCGGCAGACCGCTCCCATCGTCGAGATCTACCGCCGGCGGGGGATCCTGGCCGAGGTGGACGGGATCGGCAGCGCCGACGAGGTGGCGGCGCGCATCCGGCGAGCCCTGCAGGATGCCGCTGCGTGATCGAGTACAAGTCCTCCCGGCAACTGGAAGCGATGGATCGGGCCAACAGGATCGTCCGGAAGATCCTGGCGGAGCTGGCCGAACGGGTGGCCCCGGGCGTGACGACGGAGGATCTCGATCGCTACGCCGAGCAGCGTCTGAAGGAAGAGGGGGCTCGCCCCGCGTTCAAGGGCTACCGGCTTCCCGGCTGCACGGACTATCCGGCGGTGCTGTGCACCTCCGTCAACGAGGAGGTGGTGCACGGCATCCCGAGCCCGAAGCGGGTGCTGCGCGAGGGAGACATCGTGAGCCTGGATTTCGGAGCGGTGCTCGAGGGGCTCTACGGAGACGCGGCCGTGACCGTCCCCGTGGGAAACGTCTCGGGCGAGGCGAGGGACCTGATCCTCGCGGCGAAGGAGTCGCTGCGCCTGGCCATATCCCAGCTGCGGCCCGGCAACCGGATCTCGGACATCTCCGAGGCCGTGCAGAGCTATGTCGAGTCGCAGGGCTATTCGGTCGTGAGGGATTTCGTCGGCCACGGGATCGGCAGGAACCTTCACGAGGACCCGCAGGTGCCCAACTACGTCGCCAGCGGGATGCGCGACCCGGTGCTTCGAGAAGGGATGGTGCTCGCGATCGAGCCGATGATCGCCGCTGGAAGTCCCGAGGTCGAGATCGACAGCTCCGACGGCTGGACAGTCCGCACCCGCGACCGGAGCCTCGCCGCCCACTGGGAGCTGTCGGTCGCGGTGCTCGCGACCGGTCCCTGGATCCTCGGCGGCGCGGCCGAGGAGGCGGCGGGCTGATGCCCAAGGAAGAGGCGATACAGGTCGAAGCGAAGGTGCTCGAGACGCTGCCCAACGCCATGTTCCGCCTCGAGCTGGAGAACAAGCACAAGGTTCTTGCGCACATCTCGGGTAAGATGCGCAAGAACTTCATCCGGATCCTTCCTGGCGACCGGGTCCTCGTCGAGCTGTCCCCTTACGACCTGGCGCGGGGGCGGATCGTCTACCGGTTCAAGTGAGGGCGGAGAGATGAAAGTCAGGGCATCCGTTCGGAAGATCTGCAAGAACTGCAAGATCATCCGGCGTCGCGGCGTCGTTCGGGTCATCTGCGAGCGACCCAAGCACAAGCAGCGTCAAGGCTGATTTGGATGGTGTCGCCCGTCATCGTCCCTCGTTTGGGGGAGCCGCGCAGCGGCCGTGCGGGTCTGGCGCTCGGACCGCGAAGCGGACCTGACTTGCCGCAAAACAAGAGGGTCGAGATCGCCCTCACCTACATCTTCGGGATCGGACGGCCTCGTTCCAACAATATCCTCTCGAAGGCCCAGGTGAATCCGGACATCCGCGTGAAGGACCTGTCGGAGGACGAGACCCGCCGGATCCGGGAGATCATCCAGGACGAGGGGAGGGTCGAGGGCGACCTCCGGAAGAACCTCTCGATGGACATCAGGAGGCTGATAGAGATCGGCTCTTACAGGGGAATGCGGCACCGCCGGAACCTGCCGGTGAGGGGACAGCGTACCCACACCAACGCCAGGACCAAGAAGGGCCCGCGGATAGCCATTGCGGGCAAGAAGAAGGCCACCGGGAAGAAGTAAGGCTGCGGCAGGAGCGAAGGTCGCCAGGAAGAAGGGAGACGCAGCGAATGGTTGAAAAGGGGAAGCCGCCCGCCAAGCGGACGGCCAAGAAGAAGGAAAGGAAGAACGTCCCGCTTGCCTTGGCGCACGTCCACGCGACGTTCAACAACACGATCGTCACGATCACCGACCAGCAGGGGAGCGTGCTGGCCTGGTCGTCTGCGGGCCGGTGCGGCTTCAAGGGGTCGCGCAAAGGGACTCCCTTCGCCGCTCAGATGGCCGCCCAGCAGTGCGCCGGCGCGGCGCGGGAACACGGCGTGCGCCAGCTGGAGGTCCGGGTCAAGGGCCCCGGGGCGGGGCGTGAATCCTCCATACGCGCGCTCCAGGCCAGCGGCATGGAGATCAAGTCGATCAAGGACGTCACGCCGATCCCGCACAACGGGTGCCGTCCTCCCAAGAGGCGGCGTGTCTAGGGCCGGTGGCGCGTTGAGCGCCGCCTCCCCGCGGAGGTTGTGAATTGGCTCGACATACGGATCCGGTCTGCCGGCTGTGCCGGCGGGAAGGAATGAAGCTCTTCCTGAAGGGGGACCGCTGCTTCAAGGACAAGTGCTCGGTCGAGAAGCGGCAGTACCCTCCCGGCCAGCACGGGAGGCGGCGCACGAAGATCCAGGGCTATGGCCTGCAGTTGCGTGAGAAGCAGAAGGTCAAGAGGATCTACGGGATCCTGGAGACCCAGTTCCGGCGCTACTTCCGGCTGGCGGAGCGCGCCAAGGGAATCACGGGCGAGACCTTGCTGCAACTGCTGGAGAGGAGGCTGGACAACGTTGTCTTCAGGCTGGGCTTCGCGTCTTCCCGGCCGATGGCGAGGCAGCTCGTCGCCCACGGGCACATCCGCGTGAACGGGCGGAAGGTGGACATTCCTTCCTTCCTGGCCAAGCCCGGCGACGCCATTCAGTTGAGGGAGGGGAGCAGAAAGAACGAGCACATCATGGCTTCGCTGGCGACGGCGCCGGGGCGCGGGATTCCGGCGTGGCTGCAGCTCGAGGCGGACCAGTTCCGCGGGACGGTCCAGAACCTGCCCTCGCGCCAGGACATCCCTCTGCCGGTGCAGGAGCAGCTCATCGTCGAGTTGTATTCCAAGTAGCTCGCGGAGTCTTGTTCGCCGCGGAAGGTGGCGGCGCACGATTGAAATCCGGTCTGGACTCTCAGGTGGGTCCAGCTCCCAGGAGGTGCCGGGGAATGCTTTGGAAAGGTTTTCAGAAGCCCAAGAGACTTGACTTCGACACCGAGACCCTCTCGTCGACGTACGGCCGGTTTCATGCACAGCCGTTCGAGAGGGGCTTCGGCACGACGATCGGAAACGCCATCAGGCGGATCCTGCTCTCCTCGATCGGCGGGGCCGCGATTACAGCCGTGCGCATCGAAGGGGTGCTGCACGAGTTCTCCTCCATTCCGGGTGTAGTCGAGGACACGACCGACATCATCCTCAATCTCAAGCGCATCCCGATCAAGATGCACACCGAGCACCCGGAGTTGATCCGCATCAAGGCGGAGGGACCGACAGTGGTCCGCGCCGTGGACATCCAATCCGGCCCGAACGTCGAGATCCTCGACCGCGACGCCCACATCGCCACTCTCTCGGAGGAGGGGAAGCTCGGGATGGAGATGAGAGTGAAGCGAGGCCGCGGCTACGTTTCGGCCGACCGGAACCTGGATGAAGACCTCGCGCTGGGATACATCCCCGTCGATTCCGTCCACACTCCGGTCCGGAAGGTCGCCTACCACGTCGAGGACGCCCGGCTCGGTCAGACAACCGATTACGACAAACTGACTCTGGAGATCTGGACGAACGGGACGATCTCCCCGCAGGACGCCCTGGCCCTCTCTGCGAAGCTGCTGAAGGACCACATGTCCATCTTCATCAATTTCGAGGAGCGACCGGAGATCGAGGAGGAGCTGGTGGACGAGGAGATCGAGCGTCTCCAGGAGAATCTCAACCGCTCAGTGGACGAGCTCGAGCTGTCGGTCCGCTCCTACAACTGCTTGAAGAACGCGGGCATCAGGACGATCGGAGAGCTGGTGCAGCGCACCGAGAACGAGATGCTCAAGACCAAGAACTTCGGCCGCAAGTCCCTCAACGAGATCAAGGAGCTGCTCAACGAGATGGGGCTGTCGCTGGGGATGAGGATCGACGAGAGGACGAGGCGGCTGGTCCGCTAGTCCGCGCCTGAAGTCCCGGCCTAGAGGAGAAGATGAAGCACAGAGTGATGGGGAGGAAGCTGGGCCGCACCTCGGCCCACAGGCTGGCGGTCCTGCGGAACCTTTCGACCGAGCTGTTCGAGCGGGAGCGCATCCGGACGACCCTGATGAAGGCGAAGGAGCTGAGGCCCTTCGCCGAGAGGTTGATTACTCTCTCCAGGCGGGGCACCCTGCACGCCCGCAGGATGGCCGCGCGCCACGTCCAGCGGCCGGAGGTTCTGCAGAAGCTCTTCGACACGATCTCGGCCCGTTTCTCGGAGAGGCCCGGCGGCTACACCCGCATCCTCAAGCTGGGGCCGCGCCGCGGCGACAACGCCGAGATGGCCATCGTGGAGCTGATCGGCAGCGAGCCCCAGATCGCTCCCGCTTCCGAGAAGAAGGAGAAGAAGGGCCTTGGGCGGATCCGCCAGCGGATGATGCGACGCAAGGAGCCGAAGGTGCCGGCGGCCGAGGCGTCGGACAAGGCTCGCAAGGCTCAGGAGCCCCCGGAGGGGAAGGAAGCCGAGGGAGAGGCATCGTGAGCGGCGGTGTTATGAACGCATGCCCCGACGGACCGACCTCCACCGCATCCTGATCATCGGCTCGGGCCCCATCGTCATCGGGCAGGCCTGCGAGTTCGACTACTCCGGGACGCAGGCGTGCAAGGCGCTTCGCGAGGAGGGGTACGAGGTCGTCCT
>QHYA01000244.1 GCA_003223995.1 Acidobacteriota bacterium
AGGAGACATCTCCTGCCACTGAAAGCCGTGGATCGTAGTACAGGCGTCTTCCCAACTCGACTTTCTCTCGCGTGACCGAGTTATCGGCAGGCGCCTGCAGATCTTCCGACAGGCCAAGGGGGATGTTCACCTTCCAGCCGGCCGTCTGGGCCGGGGCGGCTTTGGCCGCCCCGGTCAGCTTGGGCGCCGGGGAGGACTTCGGCTCTTGCGGCGCTCCGGCGCTCTCCTCTCCGGCTGACACGCCACGGCCTGGGCCGAGCAGAAGTAAGAGGGTCAAAGCGTGACCCCGAAAGATCAAAGTGCCCGCCGATCTTTTCTTCAGCATGAATGACTTCCCTCCTGCGCGTTCGCGCATCGAGCAAATATTTCTGAAAATTCCGGCCGACCGGGTTCTCCAAACCTTCGAGCCCCGAACCTCAATCGCGCTCGTCGAGCACAAGGTTCGCATAGATGAGGGCCGCTGCGGCCCCGCCGATCATCGGGGCGATCCAGAAGATCCAGTGGTCGGTCCAGAAGCCCGAGGCGAGGGCCGCGCCGAAGGCGCGGGCCGGGTTCATGGCCGCTCCTGTCAGAGGACCGCCCATCAGGATGTCCATGAGGACGGCGAGGCCGATGCCGAAGCCCCCGATCTTCGGCGCGCGCTTGTCCACCGCCGTTCCCCAGACCGCTGTCACCAGGAAGAACGTCAGCACGAGCTCGACCAGAACGCCGCCGAGAACCGTGATGTCCGGGCTCAGACCGGCCGCTCCGAGATGAACGGGGTCCCAGGTCCTGTTGGGGATGATGGAGCGGAGAACAAAGCTCGCCACCACTGCGCCGACGAGTTGAGAGATCCAATATGCGACGGCCGAGCCAATCTTTTGCTTTCCCGTGACGAGGAAGCCGAAGGTGACCGCCGGGTTGAAATGCGCGCCGGAGACCGCCCCCAGCGCCGAGATCATGACAGCGAGAGCCAGACCGTGGGCCACTGCGATGGTCAGCAGCGAACCTCCCGGCATGCCGGATGCCTGCTGGGCGCAGATCGCCCCCTGGCCGATGAGACAGAGCGTGAAGGTTCCGAGGAACTCGGCCCAGTACGACTTCGCTCCCTGATCCATACGACCCTCCTTGGGAAGTGAGTGCCAAAACGGTTCAGTGCAGCGAAGGACGCCCTCTGCGCCCCCCGAACGACCTTGTCCATCATCACTCATTCATCCCGTTTGGCGACGTCTCCCACTGACTAAGCGCCCCACGGTCAGGCGCGATCTCCAAACCGTCGCCTGGAACGGCGACTTGCTATCACTTGCAAGATCAGCATGTCAAGGTAGCGTTCGCTCTACTGTAGAGTTCTCTTTACTGCCTCCCGCGCTTCCGATACACTCAACGCTCCCCAAAACTTCATGTGGGAGCCTGCATGATCGGAACCACGCTTTCCAGCCGGTACGAGCTCGTCTCCGAGCTGGGCCGGGGCGGGATGGGGGTCGTTTACCGCGCGATCGATCCCGTCCTCAACCGCGAGGTCGCGATCAAGCTGATCCCCCCGACGGCGCTGAGCCCCGAGCTGGAGACGCGCTTCCGCAGCGAAGCCAAGTTCGTCGCGCAGATGGATCACCCGGCCATCGTCCCGATCTACGACATGGGCAGCCACGAGGGCTCTCTTTTCTTCGTGATGGCCATCATCAAGGGGACCAGCCTCCGGCCGTTTCTGCGCGACCGCTCGCTGTCCCTGGGGGACGCCCTCGACATCGGCATCCACGTCGCAGAGGCCCTCGACTACAGCCACTCTCGAGGAGTGATCCACCGCGACATCAAGCCGGAAAACATCATGGTGTCCCGCGAGGAGGGAGGTGGGCTCCGGGTGAGGGTCATGGACTTCGGCCTGGCCAAGGCCTCCACCGAGCCGGGGATCACCCGAACCGGCAGTCTCCTCGGGAGCATGGGGTATCTGAGCCCCGAGCAGGTCGTTTCCAAGGACGTCGATCCCCGCTCGGATATCTACTCGCTCGGCACCGTGCTTTACGAATGCGTCACCGGGATTCTCCCCTTCACGGGCGAGCTGCAGTCGATCCTGTACCGGATCGTCCACGAGGCTCCCCAGCCTCCGCGTTCCCTGGGCGTTGACATCGACGAGGAGCTCGAGCGGATCATCCTTTCCTGCCTATCGAAGGACCCTGCCCAGCGCCCGCAGAAGGCGCGCGATCTCGCGACAACGCTCACCCAGTATCGCTCTCGGGTGCCGGACAGCGTGCGGACCCGGACGGTCATGATCGCGGGGGCGGTCAGGCCCCGGGCATCGTCTCCGTTCGTCGGCCGCGAGAAGGAGCTGGCGGAGCTCCAGGGGCGGCTCAACATGGCAGTCCAGGGGGAATGCCACTTTGCTGTCGTGGGCGGCGAGCAGGGGATCGGCAAGAGCCGCCTGCTTGACGAGATCGAGAACCTCGCCCGGGCCCGCAAGATCCGCGTCCTGCACGGGAAGTTCGTCGAGCAGGACCGAGCCTTCCCCTACCACGGTTTCTGCGAGGCCATCCAGGAATTCTTCCGCCCCGGTGACGCTTCGGATTCCGGTCACGCGGCTGTGGATTTCTCGGATCTGGCCGACGACCTGATCTCGCTGTTCCCCACGCTGAGCGAGGTCACGGAGATCCGATCGGCGGCGAGCGGCTCCAGGATCGGCGGCGACGCCGGTTCGCGAGCGCCCGAGAACCGGACTGAAGTCTTCGAGCTCCTCGCAAGGACTCTGGCGCGGCTTTCCCACGGGCAGCCGGTCGTCCTGCTGTTCGAGGACCTGCACGCGGCAGAGGTGTCTCTCGAGGCCCTTCAGTACATCGTGCGGCGCCTCGGACCGACACCGACCTTCATCCTGGGGACCTATCGCTCCACCGAGGTCGGCCGGGGCCATCCGTTGGCACAGATGCTCGCGAGCTTTCAGGGGGACAGACGGTTCCTCTCCATCACCCTGGGGCCTCTTTCGCCATCGGAGCACCGGCAGCTTCTGGAACGGGTCGTCGGCGGGAAGAAGCTCGCGGATGACCTGGTAAGCCGGCTGTACGAGGCGACGGAGGGGAACCCGTTCTTCACGAAGGAGCTGGTCCGGTCCCTGCTGGAGTCCGGTGGGATTTCCAGCGACACGAGGGGCGCCTGGAACCTCTCCGGCGGGGCCGCCCTCTCCGTCGAGTCATTGCCCGCGACGATTCAGCAAGCCGTGGAGAACCGGATCGAGCGCCTGCCGGAGGATCTGCGTGAGGTCCTCTTCGTGGCCTCGGTCATCGGCAAGACGTTCGATTTCCGCGACCTGGAGGCCCTCGCGGAGGTGGAGGGGGATCTCGAGGATGCCGTGGACCGGCTCGTGCGCGAAGGGCTCATCGAGGAAGCCCGCAAGGCGCGAGGGCTCCGGCTCGCCTTCTCGAGCGGTGTCGTGCGGGAAGTCCTCTACGCGGGTCTGCCCCGGCGCAAGCGCCGGTCGCTTCACCGGAAGTACGGAGCCCTCCTCGAGCAGCGTCACGCCGGCCGGCTCGAGCGGGTCTATCCCGACCTGGTTTACCACTTCTCCGAAGCCGACGTTCCCGAGAAGACCGTCGAGTACGGCCTGAAGCTGGCGAGGAACCTCCTCAGCGCCTTCAGTCCGGATGAAGCGCTTCGCTCAGCGAAGGCGGCGCTGGAGTTCCTCGATGAGGAGTGGGAAGGAGACCGCTCGATCGAAGGAGAAGCGCGCCTGCTCGTGGCGCAGGCCCACCGGATGCTGGGAGATCTCGAGGCGGCAATCCGGGAAGCGGACGCTTCCATCAGGATCTTCCGCCAGGAGCAGCGGCAGGAACAGCTCGTCGAGGCGCTCCTGCTCGCCGCCAGGATGGCTTGGCAGGGCAGGCGGGCCGAGGAGGCGGTCCGCTACCTGGAGCAGGGAATCTCGGAGGCTCAGAAGGCGGAAGAGACCGAGGCCCTCAGGGAGATGCTGTCCCTCGCGGCCACCATCGCCAACCTTCGGGCGGAGTACGACAAGGCAAACCAGTTCCTGGAGGCACTCGAGAAGCTCAAGCCCTCGGTGTCAGAAGGGCCGTCGAGGGAGGAGATGCGGGGCGGGCGACTGGTGGTTGCTCTCACGAACCTCGTGCCCTCGCTCGATCCGACCAGCGCGGTCTACGACGAGCAGGTCGAAGTCGTCTCGAACGTCTTCGAGACCCTCCTCTCCACGGACGATCAAGGGAACCTCGTTCCGCACCTCTGCGACCGGTGGGAGGCAGGAGAAAGAGGGAGAAGCTTTGTCTTCACGCTGCGCGAGGACGTGCGGTTTCACGACGGCGAGCCCCTGACCGCCGGGGAGGTCAAGCGCTGCTTCGAGGACAGCATTCGCCGCTGCCGGAACGAGCTGCCCGCCGCCCTCTCCGCCGTCCGGGGAGTGAACGACTTTCTGGAGGAGAGGGCGCAGGAAGTCGCCGGGATCAAAATCGTCTCCTCCGGGAAGCTCGAGGTCCACCTCGACGAGCCGCTTCCAATCTATCCCGCCCTCCTCAGCGAGCTGAAGACGGCCATCGCGCGGCCGGCCTCCGGTGACGGAGGCTGCGGCATGCGCACCATCGGGACAGGGCCCTTCCGGATCGTGACGCACGAACGGGACCGGATCATTCTCGAGCGAAACGCCGACTACTGTAAATCATGCAAAGCGAACATCGACGCCCTGGAGTTCAGGCCCGGGCTGAGCAGCGCGGCGCTCGCCTCCGGGCTGCGGTCCGGACAGATCGACCTGTGCCACAAGCTTCCGCCGAATGATCTCGAGGAGATCCTCCGGGACCCCCGGTTTCGAAGACGGATGGTCGAGGTCCCGGGGAAGAACACGTTCTTCCTGCTCTTCAACACTCTCACGGGGCCGACGGTACGGGACAGGACCCTCCGGCGTGTCCTTTCCGGAGTCGTGCGGACCCGCGATCTCGTCTGGCAAACGCTGGGAGCTCTCGCAGAGCCGGCGGCCTGTTTCATTCCGCCCGGCCTGCTGGGTCACGATCCTGGAAGGCGGAGACGCGTCCTGAGCCGCGAGGAGGCGCTCGAGATTCTCGCCACGGCGGGCGGGACGCGTCCCATCACACTCAGTGCCGTCGTCTCTCCTGCAAGTCGGGACCGCTACAGCTCGCTGCTGGAGGCGCTCGTCTCCGCCTGGGTGGAGATCGGCGTGCAAGTGACGCTCGAGACTCCCGGGATCGACGTCATTCATGAGGCACTGAAGAGGATCGATTCGATCGACTTGATGTTCATAGGTTTCGTTCCCGACTACGACGATCCCGACACTTTCACCCACGTCTTCAATTCTCGGACCGGGATCTACAGGAAGTTCTTCTCATCGCCGGAATCGGACGAGTTGCTCCAGAGGGCCCGGACTGACACCCGGCCGGCCATCCGGGAGGCCCTGTACCGGGAGTTCGAAACCCTCCTCGAGGAGAACGGCGCCGTCATCCCCCTTTTCCACGACATCAATTACCGCGTCCCCGGCCCGAAGGTCCACGGCCTCAAGCTGCAAAGCAGTCCTCCATACGTGAACTACTCGGGAATCA
>QHYA01000207.1 GCA_003223995.1 Acidobacteriota bacterium
AAAGCCTCGTCTTGCGCCTCGCCTCCCTGGCGGAGGGCATCGACGAGATGGTCGAGGCAATGGACTTCAGCTTTCTCTTCGATCCGGAACGCATGCTCTTCTCGATCGGATATAGGGGCACGGATGGCAGCCTGGACTCTTCCTATTACGATTTGCTCGCATCCGAAGCCCGTCTCACGAGCTTCGTCGCAATCGCCAAGGGAGATGTCCCAACACAGCACTGGTTTCGGCTCGGGAGGCCCATCACGCCGATCGAGCAGGGATCCGCGCTCGTGTCGTGGTCCGGCTCGATGTTCGAGTACCTGATGCCGTCGCTCGTGATGCGCTCGCCGCCGGGGAGCCTTCTCGCCGAGACGAATCGGCTCGTCGTCAGGCGTCAGATTCACTACGGCGCTGAGCGCGGGGTCCCATGGGGAATCTCCGAATCGGCCTTCAACACGCGAAACCTCGAGCTCGTGTATCAATACTCCAACTTCGGCCTGCCGGGGCTGGGTCTCAAACGCGGTCTCGCCGAGAATCTCGTCGTTTCTCCCTATGCAACGGCTCTGGCCGCAATGGTCGATCCCGCGGCGGCGGTCCGTAACTTCGTCGATCTCGCCCGCGCCGGCGCCCGTGGACTCTACGGGTATTTCGAGGCGCTCGACTACACCGCATCGCGCCTGCTGGACGGACAGGCGGTCGCGGTCGTCGGCGCCTACATGGCGCACCACCAGGGAATGTCGATCGTCGCAATCGATAACGTCCTCAATGACGGCGCGATGCGGACCCGCTTCCACGACTCTCCCAAAGTGCGCGCGGCCGAGCTGCTGCTCCAGGAGCGTACTCCGCGGGATGTCGCCGTCGCGCGGCCTCGAGGCGAAGAGATCGAAACGAACCTCTACGTGAGGGACGTTGTCCCACCCGTGCTTCGCCGTTTCAGCTCGGCGCACGATCCCATCCCCAGGACGCACATCCTGTCCAACGGCCGGTACGTGGTAATGCTGACCGCGGCAGGGTCGGGGTACAGCCGGTGGCGGGACATCGCCGTGACGCGGTGGCGCGAGGACGTGACACGGGACTCCTGGGGGAGTTACGTGTTCCTGCGAGATCCGCAGAATGGCGAGCTATGGTCGGCGGGCTACCAGGCCAGCGGCATCGAGCCGGATGTGTACGAGGCCGTGTACTCGGAATACCGCGTGGACATTCGGCGGCGCGATGGAACGATGGCCACAACGCTCGAGGTCGTCGTCTCGCCCGAGGACGACGCCGAGATCCGGCGCGTGTCCGTCACCAATCTCGGCGCGCGCGCCCGCGTGATCGAACTGACCTCCTATTCCGAGATCGTCCTGGCCCCCCCCGCCGACGACGACGCCCACCCCGCGTTCTCCAAGCTGTTCGTTCAAACCGAATCGGTTCCCCAGTACGGCGCCCTGCTTGCGACCCGCCGCCCGCGGTCGGCTCACGAGAGACGCGTCTGGGCTGCGCACGTGGCCGCGGTCGAGGGGGAGAGCATCGGCCCCCTGCAATTCGAGACCGACCGGGCCAGGTTCCTCGGGCGCGGACGCAACGTGCGGAACGCCATCTCGGTGATCGACGGGCGCCCGCTCTCGAACACGGACGGTTCGGTGCTGGATCCGATCTTCAGCCTGCGAGCGCGAGTCCGCCTCCTCCCCGGAGCGACCGCGCACGTCGCCTTCTCCACGCTTGTCGTGCCCTCGCGCGAGCAGGCGCTGAATCTCGCCGAGAAGTACCGCGACGCCGGCGCTTTCGAGCGGACGGTGACGCTGGCGTGGACCCAAGCGCAGGTCCAGTTGCACCATCTCGGGATCGCGCCCGACGAGGCCCACCTCTATCAGCGTCTCGCCAACAGGATTCTTTACTCGGATCCCACACTGCGGCCTACGCCCGAGATCCTCCGGAGGAATGCCACCGGCCCTTCGGCGCTGTGGGCCCACGGGATCTCGGGCGACCTCCCCATCGTTCTCGTGCGCATCGAAGAGGAGGAGGAGCGTGAGATTGTGCGGCAACTCCTTCGCGCCCACGAGTACTGGCGCCTGAAGGGGCTCCTGGTCGATCTCGTTATCCTCGTCGAGAGGCCCACTTCCTACGCCAGCGATCTAGAGGCGTCGCTTCATTCGCTCCTCCGGTCGAGCCAATCAGCCGCGGCGCACGAAGGACATGAGGCGCATGGCAACGTCTTCATCCTGCGGTCGGATCTGCTACCGCCTAGGGACCGCGATGTTCTTCAGACTGCGGCCCGCGCAGTGCTCGTCGGTCGCAATGGAACCCTTGCCGAACAGCTCGTTCGGATGCTCCGTGTCGCTCCGGCGGCGGCTTCGAGCTCGAGCAGCGGCTGGCCTTACCGGCCGCAGCACGAGGATCCTTCTGCGATCCCGAGCCTCGAGTTCTTCAACGGTCTCGGCGGGTTCGCCGCGGACGGGCGCGAATACGTGACCGTGCTCCGTGAAGGACAGTGGACGCCCGCTCCCTGGATCAACGTGATTGCCAATCCCGGCTTCGGTTTCCAGGTCTCCGAGGCCGGATCGGGCTCAACGTGGGCGATCAACAGCCGGGAAAACAAGCTCACGTCCTGGTCGAACGACCCCGTGAGCGATCCACCGGGTGAGGTGATCTATGTGCGAGACGAGGAGACGGGCGATCTCTGGACGCCCACGCCCCTCCCGATCCGCGAGGATTCCGGCAGCTACCAAATCCGGCACGGGCAGGGATACAGTCGCTTCGAGAGAGTGTGCCACGGGGTGGGTCTCGACCTTCTGCAGCTCGTGCCGCTGGAGGATCCGGTCAAGATCTCACGCCTGAGGATCGAGAACCGTTCGGCACGGCCGCGTCGGCTCTGCGTGACCGGCTACGTCGAGTGGGTCCTCGGCGTTTCCCGCAGCGCATCGTCACCCTTCGTCGTCACCGAGATCGATCGGGAAACCAGGGCGATGATCGCGCGCAACGCCTGGAACGAACAGTTCGGAGCGCGGGTGGCGTTCCTCGATCTGGGGGGAAAGCAGGCCGCATGGACGGCGGACCGAACCGAGTTTGTCGGTCGTAACGGCGGTCTCGATTCTCCCGCGGCCCTTGCGCGCGGGCAGGCGCTTTCGGGAAAGACAGGCGCGGGTCTCGACCCGTGCGGTGCGATCCAGATGACGATCGACCTTTCCCCCGGAGGACGAACGGACGTTCTGTTCCTTCTGGGTCAAGCCGCGACTCGCGTAGAGGCGCGAGCGTTGATCGCACGGTACCGGGCGGCAGACATCGAGGCCATCCTGGGGGCCGTCCAACGACACTGGGACGATCTGCAGGGGATGGTTCAGGTCAGGACTCCCGACCGGGCGATGGACGTCCTCGTCAATCGCTGGCTGCTCTATCAGTGCCTTTCATGCCGGATCTGGGCGCGCTCCGCCTTCTATCAGGCCAGCGGAGCGTACGGCTTCCGCGACCAACTCCAGGATGTGATGGCGATCGCCTCGGCCAGTCCCGGCCTGGCGCGCGAGCACCTGCTGCGCTCGGCCTCGCGTCAATTCGTCGAGGGTGACGTTCAGCACTGGTGGCACCCCCCCTCCGGACGGGGTGTTCGCACGCGGATTTCCGACGATCTTCTCTGGCTTCCCTATGCAGTCGCGCACTACGTGAAGGTGTCCGGAGACCGCGCGGTCTTCGACAAAACCGTGCCCTTTCTCGAGGGCCACACGCTCGCCGCCGACGAGAGCGAATCGTACTTCGAGCCCCGTCTCTCCGAACAGCAGGCCACGCTCTTCGAGCACTGCGCGCGGGCGATCGACAGGTCTCTGGCGACGGGCAGCCACGGGCTGCCGCTGATCGGGACGGGAGACTGGAACGACGGGTTGAACCGCGTCGGGCATCAAGGCAAGGGCGAGAGCGTTTGGCTCGGCTGGTTTCTCCACGCCACGCTCTCGGAATTCATCCTGCTGGCGCGGGCACGCGCGGAGCATGGGCGAGCCGAGACCTGGAGCCGCCATACCCTGCTGCTCAAGGCCGCGCTTGAACGGGAGGCGTGGGACGGAGACTGGTATCGGCGCGCCTTCTTCGACGATGGAACTCCGCTCGGTTCCGGCGTCAATACCGAATGCCGTATCGATTCGATCGCGCAGTCATGGGGGGTGATCTCCGGGGCGGCCGAGCCGGGGCGCGCGGCGCGCGCGATGGCGGCTGTTGAAGAGTTTCTCCTTCGTCGCGACGATCGTCTTGTGTTGCTGCTGACCCCGCCATTCGACCGCTCGCCTCTCGACCCCGGCTACATCAAGGGGTACGTCCCGGGGATCCGCGAGAACGGCGGACAGTACACGCACGCGGCGATCTGGTCCGTCATCGCATTCGCCATGCTCGGTGAAGGTGACAAGGCCGGCGAGCTTTTCCAGGCTCTGAACCCCGTCAAGACCTCGGGCACCCGGGCGGGAGCGCTTCGGTACAAGGTCGAGCCTTACGTCGCCGTCGCGGACGTTTACTCCGAGCACCCGCACGTGGGGCGCGGCGGCTGGACGTGGTATACGGGTTCCGCCGGCTGGATGTACCGGGCGGGAGTGGAATGGATTCTCGGCATCCGCCGGCGCGGTTCCGTGCTTTACATCGATCCCTGCATCCCACGGGCGTGGCGCGGGTACGAAGTAGGGCTTCGGTACCGCTCATCGAGCTATCGGATCGTCGTGGAGAATCCCCGGGGCGCCACTCGCGGCATCTCATCGCTCGAGCTCGATGGACAGATGATCCCGCCGAGTGAGCCCCACGATGAGCCGGATCTCCGGAAGGAAGAGCCTGCCGGGCGGAGAGACGCGCACGGACGAGTGATTCCGCTCGTCGATGACGCCGCTTCGCATCACGTCCGCGTCGTGATCGGTTGAATGCCTGAGCAACCCAGGACGAGCCGTAAGACCCAGAACCTTCCCTCAAGATAACCCGAGTCGAGTCACATCTCGATGTATTGGTGTGGAGGCGGCGGGAGTCGAACCCGTTCAGGCGCAATTCATAACTGGTGGTGATGGCGCACGACTTCTGGCGAACGGGCGCGTCCCGCCGCTCAATCCGTTGCCAGGTACTTCCCCTGGTGTCCCCTCCCAGTCCCCTGGAGTTCCCCCCTCAGATTCCGATGCGCAGTCATAGTGAATGAAAACCGTCGTCCTTCGAGCCGCGGGGCTACCCTTCTGCCTTCCCGGGCAATTCCGTCCGGACCCCACACAAGGACGGAGCAGCATGACACCCTTAGCCTCACGGCGTTACGCCGGGTCGACTGCGAGACCGTCTCCAGCGCCTGTAGCGGCGGAGGGCGATGATTCTGCCCTTGCGCACCAGGCGGACCTCCGTGCTCAGAAGGGACAGTCCAGCCAGGACGAAGATCCACCCCTGGAGGATGGGAAGCAAGCCGGCGATGAAACCCACGAGGAGCAGCAGGCTGCCGGAGCCGATGCGCAGGGCGCGCAGCAGCGGATGGCGCCTCTTGCGGCGGCTCGGGCCCTTCTTCGGGCCTGGCGGTGGCGTGGCTGCCGGCGGCGTGGGAACGGACGGAGATGGGGAGGGGGCGCCGGGAGCTGTCGAGCCGATCGAGCTCATCCAGGGAACCCGCGTT